>JAPVXR010000018.1 GCA_027214385.1 Cryomorphaceae bacterium 1068
ATCATTGAAACTGCTACTCCCTCAAGAGGGAGACAAAATCACGGATGTTTTGAGTAGTACCTGTTGGTTACCCACTCAAAAAATGAACTTGGGCATGTGTCCCCCGCTGGCGGGGGTGGATTCTGTGAGGCACGAACAGAAGACGGGGGTGGGATTGCGGATGGTTTTTTTCTGTTCCCTACAGCCGACGCCTGTCCACATGATCTATAGGAGCATCGGGCGCATCGCGCTGTATGGCGAAAATAGCCTTGTCTACAGATTGAAAACTGGTGTAAAGCTTGCTCCTGTACAAAACCTCGAAAGGATCGTCGCTGACATGATCGAATAGATAGTGCTTGTCATCATGGTGTTTCTTCCGATCAAAATGACGCTTTTCGACGTGCGTTTTTATGGTATTGATACGCTTTTCCAGTTCTGACAAAGACAAGGATACATTCTTTACCGAGACAAGGCATCGCGCGTTGACTGACCACAATTCCCAATTGTAAGTGCCGTCAGCATTGTTGGTAATCTCAAATCTTGGGTAATCTACATTCTCTGTTTGACTCATGGCAATAAGATTTTGGTTAGACCAATGCCAAATCCATTGCAGCAACGCCATCTGTGAGTGCTTTCATTCTTCTGTTTGCTCCCCTCAAAGCCTCACTGCTCGGATAGGTATGCGCAAGATAGAGAAGGAAGGTGAAAGCATAAATAGGAAATTTCCTGTTTTTTCTGAGGAAAAATCCTTAAAAAACTCAGGGTTTTTCCTGTACGCTGTTTCAAACGTAGGGCCTATGTTTGTATCGACCAAAACGCGCTGTTCGGACTTGGTGAGACTTGTCTGAATATTTAAAGCGACATCTTCATAAAGGTGAAGCCCCTTCTACCGTGAGCAGAAGGGGTTTTTTTCTTTTGGGGTGGTCAAGCTTCGTTTGAACTGACAAGAGAGGCTCGAGAAGTCCTGGGTGGTAGGTTGAACTTCAAGAGTCCAAGTCTTGTTTTTATCCATTCTGATTGAGAAACAGCTTTACAATGGTTTGCGCTTGAAAATGACCAACCTGATGTTTCTCCTTGAGAAAAGCATTCATCTCCTTTTTATCTGAAAGGCTCTGATTTGCTAATAAGGCTATCCACTCTTCAAGAGATTTTCCCGTTTTATCTTTCAGATTCTTAACAATAGCATTTTCCATTTCGCGAGGTGTCAATCCCATTAGTATGCGCTTTTAAGTGAAACAATAATCGGCATCCGAAAATATGATTAGAGACGGTCTTCTGCTGTCAACCACTTCCGATGACTTTTCCAAAATTAATGGAATCATTCCACCTGCATCAAAACTGTTCTCGTTTACTTCCCTTGGCTCGGTGAGAGCGCTCCCCTGTCGCTGAGTTATAATCCTTCCTCACTCAGGCTTACTTGGTTTACAGGTGGTGATCATAAGCTCTATATTTTTCCAAAGATGCTTACCTTGCAGGTAACTACTTTTGAACTATCCACATGAGATTTATTGCATTTATTTTGTTCTGTACAATTAGCCTTGTAGGCATGGGACAAACAGACAGCACCGCAACGGCTGTTTCTGACCAAACGGCTGAGCCCGAAGAAACAGAAGCCGAAAAGAAAAAGCACGCACGCGTGAGTGACTTTAAGGCTTATGCGGGAGTTACGCTGAGTGACATAATCATCAACGACAGTAAGTACGAAAGCACTGGTTCTGCCGGCTACAATTTGGGTGGCTCATATAGACGCGGACGGCTATTCTATTGGGAAGTCGGAGTCAGATTTAATGGCTCGTCCATCGCTTTGGATGAAAGCAATTTTTCTAGTGAAGAGACCCTGAACATGCGGCAATTGGATTTCCCCGTTTCGCTTGGAATAAACGTCTTATCTCCATTGAGACGAGTTGTTGGCCTGCGCGCATTTGTCGGTGGTGTACCGGGAGTGCTTTTGGACGTGTCCAACAACAAATTCGATTTGACCATTGATGATTTCAACAGTGGCCAATTTATGGGACAAATCGGAGTAGGTGTGGACGTTTTGTTCCTGTTTGTTGAAATTGGTTATAACCAAGGGGTCACTGACTTGCTGGAAGATGTTGACTCCAAACTGGCTCAAGGTTATTTCAATCTTGGGGTTCGGTTTTAGGGGTTAGGATTTGACTTCGAAGGGTTCTCCATACTATTCCTTCGTTCCTCAGGAATCTGTCGAACTGACAAATCGATTACTCCCCTTTGATCAGTGAGACTGCTACTTCGCCTTCACCATCCTTTTGACACCATAGCTCGAGCGATCTGCGCTTAGGAACTGTACGAAGTACATGCCCGCAGGAAGATGGCTCACATCTACCTTTTCAAGAAGCGATACGCTAGCGTATGATTCGATCACTTGTCCACTTAAATTAAGAAGGCTGAGCGAGTACAAATCTTGGCTGCCTTCAATTTGAAAATAAGTATCAAATGGAGAAGGAAATACCTTGAAGTCATTGTCTTCTCCACCATAATGAGCCGTGGAGGTCAGAACTTCCTCTACACCACCGACGATATTCAGCACATCCCAGTTTCCAATAAATATCCCCGGCAGGACTTCAGTCTCTTTCCAGAATAGCGTGTCTGTCACCGTGCAGATGATTCCCTCAATGGTATTGGTAATGGCTACGGTTACTTCCATAGAATCCGTGATGGGCACCATATGATCAAATAGCACCTGTCCTTGTTCGAATGCGTCTCCCGAAGTGGCATCTTGAAAAACCACTTCACCCGAGAAGGTGGTCACTTCCCACTCGCAGGTATTGGCAAATCCCGAAGGAATAAGGAAAAAGCCCGGGTGGTACAACTGAACATAAGCCGTATCGGATGCTGACACTGAGAGTCCCATGCTTGAACACTGTCCGTTTGCAAAAAGAGTGGCTGAGACCAAGATGATCGAGGCGATGATTTTTTTCATAGTGGTAGTTCCTTATTTCGCGGATGACGAACTCATCCGGAGATTGGTTGTATGCCCCCTCGGAGTATTCTCGCTACTCAGCGAATAAAGATATCGGCTATTCTTTAGAACACTTGCGGTTAAATGGCAGTTGGCCTACTTAAACATCTCCTTCATGGAGTCTAAACAAGGGGAGATATCAAAGTAGAAGCCCTCGATCTTTTCAGGATTCTTAGCAACGGTCAAGTAATCATAATGTTCGATCAAACTCTGACCGCGGAATTCGTATCCCATGATGCTAAGCACAGCGTACTCATGAGAAACATACAGCACATAAAAAGCCGTCTCTTTTTCGAGCCCGTCTCCCGAACTGAATAGTGCATCCAATACCATTTGCATTTGACTCAATCGCTCATTAAACTTCAATATCTCCTGAAGTTCGTCCAGCGCATACAACTGGGAATTGATAGCAGTTAAGTTAAAAGGGCTCTCTACCAAAACGGAGTCTGCAAAATCACAGATTTTCTTCAGTTCAGGTTCCGTGGGGTTCTCCTTTCGCGCCAGCGTTCTCAAACTATCCTCATAATCAGATTCGCCGTAAGGAGAGTAGGCGTCTTGAAAAGAGTAGCCATAATACAGATACCTCTTTTCTTTTAAGGTCATAGTGGTATCGGCGTTTTGGAATCTTTCTAAAAGATCAGGGTAGTAGAACTCCGACTTTTTCTTTGAAATTTCCTTTTTGATGGTTTTGTAATCGGGTTTCTCCGGCTTTACATCCTGAGTGAATCCCATAATGGAAAATACAAAAAAAACCACGGTCAGTAATTGTCCTTTTTTCATTTTCTGTTTCATTTTATTCTGTGCCTATTCTGTCCATCCATTTCGGATGCTCTTCAAATTGAATGGAATCTGCTGACTGTAATGTGCAGCTTCCGCAAGCTTACAAAAATACTTCAAAAAGGATTGGCGTATTCGGGATTGGTAGCCAGTGACTCATCGGTGAGGGTGTGCAGAAAGTTTACCAGATCCGTCTTGTCCTGATCGGTGAGGAGAAGTCCTGTAGGTTCGGTGGCAAGAAGGGCTCCATCCAATGAGGCCGATATCTTGATGCCCTCATTGTAATGATCGATTACCTCCTCTAGAGTGGAAAATCTTCCGTCATGCATGTAGGGAGGTGTCAAGGCGATATTCCGCAGACTCGGCACTTTGAAGCGGCCTCTATCGGCAGGATTTCCGGTAGCGGCTTGGCGACCTACATCTTGAATCTCGGCATCGGTATCCATTCCATTGTTCATGTAGAGGTCGTTCTCAAAATTTGGTCCGCCGTGGCAATGCTGGCAGTCGGCTCCTGAAACTTCGGGAAAGAAAGGGTTGTATTCCGTTTCAAACAATTCCAACCCGCGCATCTCGCTTTCGGTCAGCTCTTCCAGTCCCATTTTGAATCGGTCGTACTTTGAATTACCCGATACGATACTGAGCATAAACTGCTCCATGGCCAATCCCATTTTCCCGGGTGTCACCTCATCGCTGCCAAAGGCTCTTATAAACTGATCGCGGTACATCTCGCTGTCGCTAAGCTTAGCCACTACATTATCCAATGTCTCGTCCATTTCAAGCGGATCTTGGATAGGTTTCAAGGCTTGATCTCTCAATAAGTTGGAGCGTCCGTCCCAGAAGAACTCATTGGTATGCCACGCCATGTTGAATACGGCCATCGCTTGTCTCCCTCCGGCTATGCCATCTACACCGATGGAAAATCGGGCTGTATCCGAAAATCCCGTGTTTTGGTTGTGGCAAGAGCCGCAAGACATCACATTGTTCTTAGAAAGCATAGGCTCAAAGAAGAGCATCTTTCCCAGCTTTACTCCTTCCACTGTTAGCTCATTATCTGCTTGCAAAGCTTGTGGCGGAGGTAATCCCTGCGAATCGAAAGCATATGGAGTATCGTCAAAAACTGCCGGGTCGGGCGTATCCGTTTGCTCATTGTCGTCATCGTCTTGGCAACCCACAGCCACCATGAGAATGAGAAAAAAGAAGGCGTAAGTAAAAGTCTTCATGCAGTTGGTCTATGGTGTATGATTCGTATTGGTAATGAAATCAGTATCGGTGAGTGAATGTAAGAAAGCTATTAAGTCTTCTCTTTCCGCATTAGTGAGTTCAAAGCCCTGAATCTGCTCTGATTTATTGGGGTGCTCCTCCCCTCCCGATTCGTAGTGTAGGATCACCTCTTGCAGCGTGGCCATAGACCCGTCGTGCATGTATGGCCCCGTGACTTCCACATTTCGCAGCGACGGCACTTTAAAAAGCGCTTCATCTGCGTCGAGTCCCGTCAATCGTTTACGCCCAATATCGGCGTAGGCGGCATAGAGTCCGTTATTGCCAAAGGAATAATCGGTGAGGTTAAATCCCGAGTGGCAAGAGCTGCATGCCAGCTCATCGCTGAAGAAGAGGTCCATCCCTCGCTTCTCAGATTCGTTGAGTGCAGCTTCATCTCCTTGAAGGAAGTATCGATCGTAGGGAGCGTTTCCGCTGATCAAGGTGCGTTCAAAATTAGATATGGCTCGTGTGATCACGAATGCGTCCGGGGCCCGATCATAGGCTTCCAGACTCATCTCCACATACTCGGGGTTTTGGTTCAGCCTTTCGGCAATGAGTAAGATATTAAAGTCAAACTCATTGTGCTCTTGGATGGGCACAAGCACCTGCATTTCAAGTGTGGGCACACCTCCTTCGCGCATGAAGTAAGGTTGGTAACCAACATTGGCCAAGGAAGGCGAATTGCGTGTTCCGGGTGCATCATCTACCCCCAAGCTTACGCTGAACTCATCGCTAAAGGCTTTTCCCGGAAGGTGACATGAACCACAACTAATGGAAGAATCTCTGGAAAGAATGGGATCAAAGAACAGCTTCTTTCCCAAATTGTAACTGACTTTAGTGAAGGGATTGTCGTCGGGAAATTCCATGGAAGGAAATCCGTCGGGGATGACCAAGAGGGCTTCAGAGCGATCAGGGGTATTCGAATCCCCATTGTCTTTCTCACAAGAAAGCATCACTCCACAAATCAAGCCCCACAACAACCATCTCTTACCCAAAACGAAAGGTTCTTAGTTCTTTCTGACAACGAGCTTTTTTATTGCTCTCAACTCGGTATCGTTGTACAAGCTCACCAGGTATAGCCCTTCGTGCAGGCCATTCACATCAAGTTGATACCCTGAGTTCACTTGGTTTCTCTGCAGTACTATTTTGCCTTGAATGTCCCTTACCACTAGGTTGTAGAAATCACCTGCATCCGTAGCAAAGTTCAATTGCACTGAGCCATTATCCGTAGGGTTAGGAAACAAGTTGAATTTCAACAGTTCGTTCTCATCTTCTGTGCTCAACGGAGCCGAAGTGATAGAGAAAACACGTTCAGACATATTGATCAAGGTCTCCAGAGCTAGACCTTCTTCCCCGTGAGAAAAGACCGTACCGTCCAAGTTCATATTGTACAGAAAATTCTCCGTATCGGCCTTCAAATAGATGTTCACATCATCTTCATTGGCAGGCATGTTCACTTCAAGACTCACCTCAAAGTAATTCACATTGCCCAATCCATGAATGCTGTATTCTTGCGAAGTGCTGACGATGTCGCCTTCTACAGCTACAAAGCGGTAACCTGAAATCCATCCCCAGTGCATAGACGGGTTCTTTGGCGCAAGCGGATGTGCAGGTGGCCATGCAGAAGGGTCTCCATTGTTGTTACCGGGATCTACTCCTACACTGAAGGAAATCATCTCAATGTTTTCAGCAAAGAGCTCGCCCAAATCGATCGTCGGAGACTCATCACCTTGTACCAAAGCGTACACATCGTCGTAGGTAGTAACATTACCACCGTCGTGTGTGACCTTAAAGCCTGATAGGTAATACTCCAATCTATTAAAAGTGAATTCTGCATCGAGATTATTTACTCCTTGAACGTTCCAAGCGAGTTCCTCTCCATTGAGAAGGTGATCAATGGTTACACTGACATTGGTTTGAGCGAAGCTCGAAGATCCGCAGAGTAAAAAAAGTCCAAGTATAAGTTTCTTCATATCCATCTATCTTTAACACCATTCAAGACAATTCGGTTCGCCTTGAATCACACGAAGATAAAAAAACTTTGTCAGGACATCTCCTAACTCAAGCTTACCAGCTCGTAGGCTTATAATCTTTTAGAAACTTACCACACCAGTGCTTTCCCGTGTTGATCCCGTCAAACAAGGGGTCCAAGACTCTGGCGGCACCATCTACAATGTCGAGTGGCGGCTGGAAGTCGTGAATCTCTTGCTTTCTTTTGGCCAATTCTACTGGATCCTCATCAGTCACCCAGCCTGTATCTACGGCATTGGTATAGATACCGTATTTTGCAAAGTCAGCAGCTGAAGTCAGCGTCATCATATTGAGTGCAGCCTTGGCCATATTGGTATGTGGATGGCGGGCCTCTTTGTGGTATTTGTGGAATTTGCCTTCCATCGCCGATACGTTGATGATGTGCTTCATCCCTGTGTTCTCTTTTTTCATCAAGTGCACCAAGCGGTTGCAGAGTACAAATGGTGCAACGGAGTTGACGAGTTGTACTTCCAGCATTTCATTGGTGTGAATCTCACCCAACTTCAATCGCCAGCTATTGGTCGTTCTCAAGTCCACTTGCTGCAAGTCGGCATCGAGTTTCCCTGTCGGGAAAACCTCATCGGCGGGTAGCGCATGGTCTACGGTGTAGGCTATTTGAGACAATTTCGCGGAAGCGCTAAGGCCTATGCCCGGCTGGCTTCCGTGCCAAGACACGGGTAGGTTTTTCTCCTGACCGGCTACCATGGCACTAATGTCACCCAACTCTTCAAGACAGGCTTCATGGTCAGAGAGTAGGTCTTGCACCGAGGGTGGCAATTCTGAAATGGGGCGCTCCTCGTTCGGTATCAAATGCTGGTAGAATCCTGCGGGGCGTCGCACGGTCTGCGCGGCATTGTTGATCAGGACATCCAATCGATCATACTGCTGCTCAATGTAATTGCAAAAAATCTCTACACTGGGAATGTGTCTCAAATCCAATCCATGGATTTTCAGCCGATGCCCCCACTCGTCGAAATCGTCTTCTTTGGCATAGCGGATGGCCGAGTCGACGGGAAATCTCGTGGTAGCGATGACGGTGGCGCCTGCACGCAACATCATGAGGGTAATGTGGTAACCTATTTTAAGGCGAGAGCCCGTGACCAAAGCCACTTGCCCCGTAAGGTCGGCCGTTTGAAAGCGCTTGGCGTAATTGAAGTCGCCACACTCTTTGCACATCGTGTCGTAAAAGTGGTGTAGCTTGGTAAAGATGGCTTTGCAAACGTAGCAGTTTCGAGGGGCCACGATTCGTTCGGCGCGTTCGGTATCGGTTTCTGCGGGTGCGATCATTTTGGGCGCTACGAAGACCGTCGCTTCGCGGGCACTTCGTATTCCCGTTTCGTTTCGGGCATGCTTATCCCTTTCAGCCGCTTTGCGTTTGGCATTCTTCTTCGCATCTTTTTTGCGCTTTTTGAACTCGTCGCGCTGCGGACGTGAAAGTCTTCCCGCTTGTGTAATTAACTCTATTCTTCGCTCCTTAGGAATGTCAAAAATCTGATCGGTATCTCCGTTTAAAGTCTCGAGAATGGATATACAAAGCTCAATTTCTTCTTGCGTTAATTGAGTCTTTTCGTTGTTGGGTTTCATGTAATCGATAGGTCGTGTCGGTAGTGCAAAGGTAGGTCTCCGGGTTCAAGTCTGCGGGGACATTGTTCTCTTTATTTCTTCTTGACTACTTTGAGGTAGAGTCGCTCCACCTTTTCTCTGGCCCAAGGCGTTCTTCTCAAAAACTTGAGGCTCGACTTGATTGACGGATCGTTGTTGAAGCAATTGATATTGATTCGCATGCCCAATTCTTCCCATCCCAGTTCCTCCACAAGGACCTCCATAATGGTAACCAACTTTACTCCGTGCAGCGGGTTATTGGGTTGTTGTTCGGGCCGGGGATTTTGGTTTTCCATGGATGTGCTTGTTATCGTTATAAATGCTTAGGACGGAGCTTTATGGTTCAAAAAGGTAATCTGAGTTAAATGAAAACAGTTTTCTAATTGCTTTATCCACCAGTTCATGGAAATATCTTGAACAAGGAAAACTCATTTCTGATGTTAAAATTTAGATATTCGAGTAACTAAAACGTCTTTATTGATCCATTCAAGAAGAGTCTTTGAAGCTCCTGATTCCACCCCTCACCAAAAGCGTAATAACAGTTAGGAAGAATACAACTGCCCATGCTACAATAAACTCAAATGCGATTATTGAAACAAACGAAAGGAGACTTCCGCCACCCCAGCCAACTGCAAATGCAGCAATACCTACCGGAAAATACAAATTTTGAAGAATGGCACAGGACGTGTCTGTGAGAAAAATTAATGCGGACAAAAAATATACGAAAGTTACTATTCCCGATATCCAAAACCCTCTTTTAACAATACGTTTATAATTCATGGATACGACAGCTTGAATGCTAGTCTATTTGCTACTGAATATTGATTGTGTACAGTGCAAGTAAATAAACTGAAACCGAGAAAAGCGCATCTTCAGAATTTCAGTATTCCGTGCGATCTTCTTTGTCAGCCCACTGATCAAAGGCCTTTCGCGCCTCGTCTCTAAGCAATTGATCAAAGGGTATTTTTCTTTCACCAATGCTCAGGTCCAATTCATCATAGATGAACTGGTCGTCGAACTCTATGGCAGCTGCATCCTCTCTGGAGCAACCGTAGTAGACCTTTGCCGGACGAGCCCAATAGATGGCGCCCAGACACATAGGGCACGGTTCGCAAGAGGTGTAAACAGTGCATTCATTCAGCTGAAAGGTTTCCAGCTTTTCGCAGGCCTTCCGTATCGCCACCACCTCGGCGTGAGCCGTCGGGTCATTTTTGGAAGTCACGCTGTTGTAGCCTTCCGACAGGATCTCTCCATCTTTGACAATCACGCAGCCGAAAGGGCCTCCTGCGTCGTTAGTCATTCCTTCTATGGCCAGCTCGATGGCACGCCTCATAAATTTCTGATCGTATTCTATCATCTAAATTTTCTTTGATAAAGTCAGTGTATGGTTCCTGAAGTTGAAATGAATAGAAAGCCCTATTTCTTGTCCGCTTCCTTCTTCCATCTCTCCTCTCTCCATTCCTTGCGCTCGGCTTTCGACAGAAAAGACCAGGCGATCACTCGGCTCGATTTATTGCCTGTTCCCATCGGGATGGTTCTAATCTGAATGGCATCCGTCCTATCGAGCAGCGCGTGAATTCTTTTGAGATTCGACTGCTTAGAAACGATGGTCGAAAACCAAAAGCAGTTCTTGGCGAACTTTTGGCTTTCGCGAATCATATTTTGGATGAACTTCCACTCTCCACCGGCGTAGATCAATTCGCTGTTGACTCCCGAAAAATTGAGGTCGGGGTTGTCTACTCTCTTGCCCGAAAGATTCGAAACTTTCCTTCTGGTCCCTTTTTGAGCATCTTCCGCCGAAGCGTGAAAAGGAGGATTGCAAACGTTGAAATCAATTTTATCCTCTCGTCCCAATACACCGTAGAAAATGTCCTTCGGGTTTTCCTGCAATCGGCATTCGATCTTCCCTTTGAGGGATGGATTGGAATGGACAATGCTCTGCGCTGAATCAATGGATCTCTGGTCGGTATCAGAACCGATAAAGCTCCAGCCGTACTCCGTATGGCCTATGATGGGGTAAATGCAACTGGCACCCACGCCGACATCAAACCCCAAGATCTTATCACCTTTCGGAATTTTGCCAAAGTTATTTTCGGCCAATAGATCAGCCATATGGTGCATGTAATCTGCCCTTCCGGGGATGGGTGGACACAAGTTCTCTTGAGGAAATTCCCAATAGTCAATGCCGTAGTAATGCTTGAGAATGGCAGTATTCAACAGCCGCACTGCCTGCGGGTTTGAGAAATTTACAGATTCTTTCCCATACTTATTGGGCACTACAAAGTCCTTCAAAGAAGGAGTCGCTTTGGTCAAAGCGTTTAAGTCGTATTGCTCTCGGTTCTTGTTTCGAGCATGCAGTCGGGCTTTTTCGAGATTCTTCTTTTCTACAGGCATGATTTGCTGTGGGGTATTCAATAGTAATTTCCAAAATTCTCTGCAAAGCTCAATTTATTCTTGTGTTAATGGTGCTTTTTCTTTGTAGAGTTTCATTGATCGCAAAATAAGGGCCTCAGCTCTAGCCGAGCGAATAACCTTAAAGATTGCGCTTGTTCGCTAGTACCAACATTGTCCAAAGGGGTAATGTCATTTGGGCTGATAATCTTCACAAAGATAAACCCAGAATTTTCTGGTCTCCTTTCCGTGAGTTTGGATAATGATAGGCGACAGTTCAGTCACATTAGAGAAGTACCTATCTAATAGAATGGAATGTTGTCCTCTCTTATTTTTGTTTGTAAAGCTATTGTCAGAATCGATAAATAATGCGTCTTTTCCGCGAAGCTTTGATAGATCATCCCCGATATAATCAGAGTGCAGTGCCTGCTTCCCAATGATATTTTGGGCATAAATTTTTTGATCGGAGTAGAAGGTCATACAAGCAGTAGTCTTGTATCCATCATCTGAGAATAGGAAGGTATTGGGGTACTTGTTTTGAAGTGCTTCAGCTTTTTCAACAAGTTCGGGCCATCCTACCCATGTGTCATCAACTTTGATGGGCACTAAGTAAAAAAGGATTTCAAGGCTGAGCAATACATGAATCACTGCAGCAAAGTACATATGGGTTTTAACCTGTTTCTTCTTGATGACCATGGCAGTCAAAAGTATTCCCGTGATGTATGAGGGCATCATCCAGTTCAACTTAACCCAGTAGATGGGAGTCAATAAGAAGAAGCCTAAGAATGTGGGCAGGAAAAAAGCCAATAAAAACAAGGTTTTGTCAGAAGGCAATTTGAATTTGGTGACGGCTTTTTTGATGTGTTTATAAAGCAGAGTGAAAAAAGAAATGAAGAGTATGGGCAATAAGAGAAGTACTTGATGGCCTATGGCTCCAAAGAAATATTCGGGCTTGACCTCAAACTTTGAGATGCTGCCGGTTCTGTCTGAAGATTGAAACAGGAACGAGGCAAAGTCATTTTGATAGTTCCAATACCAAACGGGAAAAGTGACGAGCGCCGAGATAATCAACGAAGCCCAAACCCAAGGCGAAAGCAAGAGTTTTCTGTGCCGGTTTGAAAACAAGAGAAAACCAAGTAGGCCGATTTGCAATAACACCGCGGTGTATTTGCTATCAAAAGCAAGGCCCATGGCAAGTCCGGCCAAGAGCCAATACCATTTTTTGTTTTCGAAAATAGCCTTGCTCAGGCATATCAGAGAAAGCGTCCAGAACAACAGCAGTGGCACATCAGGTGTAGAGTTGAAGCTGAGGATAGAAATGAAAACCGTGGTACCTACAAGAGCTAAGCCGGCGTTTAATCTTGGCTTGGACAGAAAAACAGAACCCAGGCTGTAGAAACTCAGCAAGGTGAGCGAAGTGATGAAAAAGTCTGCCAGCTTTACCACAAGCACAGTCTTCCCGAAAATGGTCGTAAACAATCGGAGTATATAACCGATCATTCCCGGGTGATCAAAATAAGAAAGTGACAAGTGCTCTCCGTAGAAATGATAGTAAGCGTCCTGCGGCATGAGGCCCATAAAAGGGAGCAAGAAGAGTCGAAACAGCTGAAACCCCAGTACGATGGCTATGGCAGGATGGGATTTTAAAAACAGGCTAAATCTGTTCATCAGGCTTTTCAGAGTTGACTTTTTTGACAATCTTGAAATCCATTTCGGCAGTTGGTTTTAATCCGAGTCGGCAATTCGATCTGCCACATATTCCACTTTTGTTTTTCCGTGGGGAGCAGGTTTTCCATCAGGACCCAAATTCACCATGATAATGCGCTCAATCTCCAAAACCTTTTCTCTGGTCATCTTATTTCTCACTTCACAACGCAGGGTGATGGATGACTTTCCGAACGCCACAACGGCGATTCCCATCTCGATAATATCGCCTTGCACAGGCGCTTGAATGAAGTTGATCTCTGAGATAAACTTGGTTACGATATGGCGGTTTTCTAATTGTACGATGGTATACAGGGCTGCTTCTTCATCTATCCATTCCAGGAGTCGCCCACCGAAGAGTGTACCATTTGGGTTCAAATCACCGGGCTTCACCCATTTTCGCGTATGAAAATTCATGGTCTGTTTTGTTTACTGTTCGAATCAATAAAGCTAAGGATATAGGCATCAAATACCCACAAAACTGAGTCCCAGAAACTCATCTCTCTAAAAACCAATGCACAAATCCGCAATTGTCACAGATGTAGTTTTGCGCTCTTTTATTGGCCCATTCCAATCCAAAGAAGGTCATTCCGGGTGTATTCATTAGCGTTTCTCGAAACCAGAATTTGTCATTCTCGCAAACAGTACATTGCAGTTTATTCCCTTTTATCAGCCGTTCTTTTGATTCTTCTTTCTTTGCCATTCTGCAAATTTAAAGAATACGGTTTCTCTGCTTTGCGATATTTTTATCTGCCTCCGAATTGAAAATAGCAGCAAGAGCTATATATTACCACTTGGAACTTTTCAATTAACCTTAAACGCAATACCATGCTCCAAAACGACCCAAAACTCAGCACTGCCCTCTCCTATTCGGTAGAGATTACTATTCGGCTGAGCTTGCTGGCATTAATGATCCTTTGGTGTTTTGACATTATCGCTCCTTTTTCATCCATCATCCTTTGGAGTATAATACTGTCCATGGCTTTTTCTCCCTTGTATAATAGAATTTCAAAACGTTTAAGAGGCAAGCGTAAAGCCGCTGCAGGGATATTGGTCGGGGGCTGTTTTGTACTTATTATCCTGCCTTCTTGGCTTATTTTCGACTCACTCTTCAAGGGGTTTCATAAAATCAAACCGTACTTGGAGTCAGAATCCTTTCAGCTTCCGTCTCCGTCAGAACAAATTAGAGAATGGCCACTAATCGGGCATGAACTCTTTGACTTGTGGACGGAAGCTCACACAAATTTGGAAGGGTTTATTATGGCTCATGAAGACGGACTACTAATCATTGCAAAATCCATCGGCAAAGGAGTTGCCAGCATTGGTGGAGGTCTTTTTGTGTTCTTAGTCTCTATATTGATTGCCGGAGTGATCTTAGCGACCATAGGATCTGAAGATTTCGGAAGAAAATTTTTCAAACGGCTTGTTGGGGTTCGTGGCGACGAATTTGCTGAATTGGTAGGTTCCACTGTACGTAGTGTAGTGAAAGGTGTAATCGGAGTTGCCATCATTCAAACCTTACTTATCGGTTTAGGAATGGTGATTGCCGGGGTTCCTTACGCAGGAGTTTGGACTCTGGTGACTTTGATATTTGCGATTCTTCAATTGCCCGTAATTATTATCATTCTGGGAGTTGTTCTTTGGATGTTCTCTTCCTTTGATACCCTTCCCGCTGTCTTATGGTCCCTCTATTTCTTAGCTTCAGGTCTTTCGGACAATGTGCTGAAGCCCCTCCTATTGGGTAAAGGCGCCAAAGTCCCAATGCTCGTGATCTTCTTCGGCGTAATCGGTGGTTTCATTGCTTCGGGATTTATCGGCCTCTTTACCGGAGCCATTGTGGTGTCCTTGGGGTATATCCTGTTTATGTCTTGGCTTAAAGCCGATGAGGCACCTGCCGATCCGGAGCCGGTTAATCCGAATAATTGAAACTGAAACCGTAAGAAAAGAAGTACCGGAAATTGGAATCGCTTGTATTACGGGAAACCCCGGCACTAAACGGGCCCAGGCGGGTGCGGAAACTCCCCGATAGGCCGTAGCCGAAGGTGGTGTTTTCTTCCAATAATTCCTTCATGGAGAAGTCGCCCGTATCGTCGAGTGGCACATACCGGTATGTAGAGATGACATTGGTACCTGCCCTCAGGAAGAGATTGCCGAAAAGTACGTGCTGGTATTCCAGTCCGAGCAGACCAAAATTATCGGGCTCTATTTCAGTGTAATTGTATCCGTAGGCGCGTGCATCATCAATGAGCACCCGTTGCTGTCCGCCCAAACGAAAAGAGTTGTATGATTTACCCTGATCCTCGGTAGATAAAATGGCCCCCAATCGGAAAGCGCTGATCAGCTGATTCTTCTTATTAAGCTGCACGAATTTGCGGTAATCCACAAAGAATGTCGTGTAAAAATCGGGCTCAATTGCATCAACGAAATCGACGAAAAACTCCTTGGGTACGATTGTACTCGGATCGCCCGGTACTAACTCCACGCCGTCAAAGCCTTCTTTGAAGCTAATGCCGTAATCATTGCTCAAGTATAATCGCGCATTGACCAGAAGCTCGGCTCCTCGAGTGGGGAAGTTGCGATCGTTGAGGCTATTCCTCAGGTAGGCACCCCGCAATCCCGCATTGGCAGAAGTAAGCTCTCCGATCTCGGCAGGAAGGGTTAGCCCCAAATCAGTTCGGTCCGTTCGTTTCGAGTAAAAACCTCCAAAGAGAAAGCTCTGCCGGAGGGATTGAGTGGTGAGAAAATTCAGCTGAACTTCTTGTTGAATGTTCGTGACTAGATCAGATACCTCGCCATTGGTATAAAGGGGAATTTCTCTAGAGATATAATCGTACCGCAAGTTGACGGCAAAGCTTTTTTCGGGTCCCGCGTACTTGTAATAGTCGAAGCGAAACTTGGGGTTGCTGGAAATATCGGCGATAAAGACCGAGCGAGACTCACGCAAGAGTAAGTCGCGCGCGGTAAAATTGAGCAAAAAGCCCGTTGAAAATGCATTATCGATGTGTAGCGACGCTGATAAGGAATTGGGCAACTTTTCGCGCATCCTGACCTTCATCTCCGCACCACCGTCGGGCAGTGTCTTAAGCGTGTAGCCCACATCGCGAAATCCATTGATACCGTATACCCTCCTGATGGCCTCCCTAACCTTATCGCGGTTGATGGTATCCCCCCTTTCAAGACCAAGTTTGTTTTTGATCAGCTTGTTACCAAACAGGGTATTTCCCTGAAATGTTAACTCTTTCAGCACATAAGACTCAGTGGTATCTCCCACGGAAAGTGGTTTTCGATTCATCCCGATCTCATTGGCCAAAGCTTTTAAAGTGTCGGCATAAATTCTCCCTGTGCGGTGACCGATTTCCATAATCTCATCAGCATTTCCAAAACTGGCCGTGGAATTGTCTTCCAAATCGGGATGGATGTAGATGTCGCAGAGATCGATCATGGAGGGCATCGCCCGTTCACTCTGCACCATAGCAAGATTCATCAAGATACCCACCATGCTGCCGGGTACGGGGGCGTCAGCGACGTAACTTACATCTACACCTACTACATAGTCGGCCCCAAGCGCGCGAATGATATCCACGGGAAAGTTGTTGACCACACCCCCGTCTACCACCAAAGTGCTGTCGAGGTCTACTGCCGTAAATGCGGTAGGCAGGGCCATACTCGCGCGGATGGCTGTTTGCAAAGGACCGCCCGCAAATACGACCGGATCTCCCGATCTTACATCGGTGGCCACGCAGCGGTAAACGATCGGAAACTCATCGAAATCGGCAAAGGGCGTAGATGTCCAGGTGTAATAGTGCAGCAGCTCGTTGAGAATATGTCCCTCGATCAAGCCCGTGGGCAATTTAAGCTCCAGCCCGTCCATGGGAAACTCGAGCAGGTAACGACCGTAGTATTCCTTCTCTTCGAATGAGATGTAATTAAGCGGAACGCTGTTGGCCAAAAGCTGATTCCAGTCAATGTCTAAAATGATTTGTTCGATCTCATCGGCACTGTACCCAAGCGCGTAGAGACCTCCCACCACCGAGCCCATGCTGGTACCTGCGATGTAATCAGGACGCAAACCCGCTTCTTCCATGGCTTTGAGCACGCCCACGTGTGCAATACCCTTGGCACCGCCGCCGCTTAATACCACGCCTAGTTTGGGTTTGGATTGTGCTAATACCAAAACAGGCAGGAGCAGGAAAAAAAGAATGATGCGGGCGCTTCTCTTCATATCGAGGAGACTAATCTATGAAATTCTCAGAGTTCTAAACCCGTTCGAGATCAGAAAGCAATGGCCCGAAACCCGCCGCTTTCATTCTGAATGAATTTCAAATAAAGTCAGAGAATGCACGTTCTTGATGCAATTCCAAAATAAACTACCATGAAGTTCATTAAAATTCTGACCGCCACTCTGTGCTTTGTAGCCTTCTCATTCGGGGCTATTGCCCAAGAGGAAACTCCGAGTGCACTACCGCCGGTTAAAGACCTGCCCAAAGAAGGCGAAGTCAAAAACTACTACGAATTTGACAAAGAGACCTCCTACAAGCTATACGATAGCGAAGGCACACTAATAAAGGAAGGCACTGAAAAAATGGTGGACGTTACCGAACTTCCCAAAGGCACCTACTTCTTTTCTTTCGATGAAAAACGGGTAGTTTACAAAAAAGACTAAGGCCTTCCCGTCATGCGGGGGCCAAAGTCGCAATCCTTTGGGATCAGCGTCTTCTTCCACCTCCGCCACTTGGCATCGTGCGAGTACCTGGCGTCGACCTGGTTGGAGCAGTGCGCTGCGTATTGCTTCTTTGATAGTTCTGTGTGCCTCGTTGTCGGTTTTGCGCAGCGCGATTTAGGTCTGCATTGCTGTTCGAACGATTGTAAGTATTGCTCGTAGAGGGCTGTCTGTTCGTATTTACGGGCCCTGTAGTGGGTTTGGTTTGCGTAGGTGTTTTCGTTGGAGTAGTAGCTTTATCTCTAGTAGAAGGCTGTCTGCTCGGATTATTCGCAGTTGATTTTGTTCGATCGGTCGTCTGTTTATTCCCCGCCTTGTTTGTCGCATTATTCTGTCTGTTCCCCGCAGCAGTTTTATCTCGTGAATTGCTTTTCTCTTGCCAATTACCTCCTTTATCCTTTTGATAAACATTTCCTTTTTTATCCGTGTAGAGGTCGTTCTTCCCTTTTGATATGCGAGAGCGATCAACGTTTCCACGGTCTTTGAGAGCAGTGTTTGTAACTCCGGTTCTTTGATTGCGATAGGCATTGTTCTGCCCTGCTCTATACCCGTTTACATATCCGTTTGCCATTCCTCGATTGTAACCTTGGCGGTAACCGTGATGGTAACCGTGACCATAACCCCCTCGATAGCCATAGCGATAGCCACATGGCCCCCAATAAGGGCGATAGTAGGGGTGATAGCCCCATCCAATCCAACCTCCTGTTGAAATCCCAACGCTAAATCCCCAACCCGTGTAAGGATTGTAATGAACATTGAATCCATAAGTCACAGGCCGCGGATAGTAAACACTCCCATACCAGTATGGGTAGTGATACCCTGTACCATACACTACCACACCATTGTACACATAAGCGTGGGTATACCCAGGTGTATAACCTACATACACCGTGGTGGGTGTAGAGTCGTAAACGTATACGTATTTGGTATTGTACACGGGAGAGTCTGCAGGTAAATCATCTACTTCCTTCGGACGCTCATCACTCACTGAGTAAGGCCCTTCGGGGTAGTCTGAAACGAACCAAATCCCGTTGTCCACAGCATAAAACTTCTGTCCTATTTTCAATATTTGCTTGTCGCTGTTCTCCGCGTAAGACACTTTGGTATCGGGTACTTGCTTGAATTTGGGCTGCCCGTCAAAATTGACTTCGATCTTTGTATCGGCGCGAGAAACTTCGGCGGTTTGGGGAATGCTTTGCTCAAGCAATGCATCACGAGATTCGTCCGTACCGGGCACGTTGGTTCTCACAGAAGCAAGATTGCTATCTGCAGGAATTTTGGAAAACTCATCAGGCAATGATTCAGGTTCGGAAAAGGTCCATGTATCGCCAGTGAGTTTATTGGCCTTGTACCACCTTCCCGCAAGCAGAATGTAATGCTGCTGCGCATTAATATCGAGGATGATATCGCTTTCGGTATTGGCTACATAAAGCAAGTTTGTACCATTCACAGGTTGGTAATCGGGCTCGCCGTCGGTTACAATGAGCTCCGAGGGCTTGGTTACCACTAGTATCTTTGGAACCACCGGTTCTTCTTGGGTTTTCTCTTCGGGCTCTTCTTGTTCTTCTTTTTCAGGAGCGTTGTCCTGGGCGAATTTCATCACATTGGAAGGAACCTTTTCCGTCGATGTCCAATCTGAGCTTGTGGCATTGGCAGAGGTATACCAATATTCTCCACCATTGATGTAGTACTGCTTTGACTTATTGTCTTGAACGATGAAGAAAGGACTATTGACCACGGCCTTCAAACCGTTCTGATCCATGTCTTTCCAGATGGGGTCGCCATCGATGGTGATTAATACGGTGGGTTCATTCTTGTAATAAATATCAGGCGGATTGTTGTTCAGATTATTTGACGAATTCACCTCCACTCCCGCATCGTCGAGGGATGCAATCAGCCTGTCCAGAGACATAACAATATCCATTGATTCAAGAAGTGATGCCAGTTTAGTCTTGACTGATTCTACTTGAAGGCTATCCTCTAACCCTGGAAACTTGATACTTAGGACATCTACTTGATCCAAGACCGCTACCCTCGTTTCCAAATCAGTTTGCAGGAATGCTCTGAACCAAAAGGCTCCGAATAAGGTTTCCTCGCCTTTCTTTTTGAAGCTGATCGCCGAGCGTCCTTCAAGAATATTGGCTTCGAAAGATTCGAGTTGCGGCTGATACAAAGTGACAAGACCTTGATCTACGTCTACCTCTCGCGGCCAAGAGAGTTCTGTAACGGTTTGAGCACTTGAAAATGTAAAAATGAAAAACAAGGCCAAAGAAATTGACCCTCTGAGTAACATTGTCATATGGTAAATATTGGGACTACAAAGATGAGGAATTCAAATTGAATGGGAGCTGATAAAAAAGAATGAAATATATAGAATAGAGGTTGGATAAATAGTGTATTTACAAACGAAATCAACTAAGCCAATTGATGTTCCAAATGCTTCACCAGAATATCAGCCATCGTAGTGAGTGACTCGAAAATTGGATCTTTATGGTGGTGTCCCAATTCTTTCCTCAACGTTTCTATATTTTCACGGGTAGAAATTTTGTCCTTTCTCATTCTGCTAATCAAACTTCGCATTCTTACGTGATTGGCCAGATACCTTTTTCGCATGGCATCACGCTCTTCCCTCCTGTATTGTTGAGCTACTTTATGTGACAACATTTCAGTAGCCAGATTCACCAACTCGATATTATCTTTAAAATATTGAGGCAGATAGATACTCTTCCGTCCTTCGTAACTCTGCTGGTCAAAATCGATTGCTCTTATTCTATATTGAACCGTATCAAAATCCTGCGTAATCTCCACCACGAAGTTATATGCACGCATATCTCCCAGCAACCTGGTGAAGCATCTTTCATTAAACTTCACAAATTCCTTCGCAAACCTCAGACGATTTTCAATTTTATTCCCGGAGTGCTTCTTAATAAACTCGTCGCAAGGGATACCAACAATGTGCTCTTCGATCAAGGTATTACCTCCTACCAAGAATGAGACTTTATCAGGAGAAAAGATCTCTTCCAGCTCCAGTCCATAAATTCTCGAAGCATCAGCCTTCTTTACATAATAATAGTCGTGATTATCATTAATCTCATTTACCACTTTGATTCGAAAAGGCTTAGAGTTTCCGAAGGAGCAATACTGAATGCTATCTACTCTCAAATGTCTCGTAGTATCACCGCTACCCAGAAGCAATTGATACCCATTCAAGAGGTCATTTCGAATGGCCGTATTCTCCTCGGGGCTGTACATTACCGAATACCAAAGTGTTTCTTTCCCATCGTTATCGAGGATAGGGAGAAGATCGTTGTATCGAGTTAGATCATCATATGTAAATGGTAAATCAGCTTGTCGTGAATACCTCTTCAAATGCTGACGAAGAGGTGTCCTAATAGGGAAAAAGGGTTTTTTATACTCTATTTTATTGAAGTTCATTGGCTTCTTTTCGATTCAATATGATGAATTGCGCCTAGCGTCTTGAGCACCGAATCGGGAGTAACCGAAATAGTGTCGATTCCCTCTTCCACCAAAAATTCTGCAAAGTCAGGAAAATCTGAAGGCCCTTGTCCACAAATACCCACTTTTACATTTTTCTTCTTGGCCGTTTCTATCAATTGACTGATCAATGATTTCACGGCAGGGTTTCTTTCATCATAAAGATGTGACACTAAAGCAGAGTCACGATCCAAACCCAAAGTGAGTTGAGTCAGGTCATTTGAGCCTATTGAAAAACCATCAATATGCTCGGAAAACTCATCAGCCAATAGAATATTGGAAGGTAGCTCAGCCATAAGGTATACTTTAAGTCCGTCTTGGCCTCTAGTTAGTCCAAACTCAGTCATAGTCGACAAGACTCGCTGCATCTCCTCAGGTGTCCGGCAAAAAGGAATCATCACGATCACATTCTTCAAATCCATTTCAGATCTTACGCGCCGTATTGCCTCACACTCCAAACCGAAAGCTTCTTTGTACTCTTTTGAATAATATCTTGAAGCCCCTCGCCAGCCGATCATCGGATTTTCTTCTTTGGGCTCAAAATACTTACCTCCCAGTAAGTTCATGTATTCATTCGACTTAAAGTCTGAAAAACGCACGATAACATCATTTGGATAAAACGCCGCCGCAATTCTTCCTATTCCATAAGATAACTTTTTAATGAAGAAATCGCGTTCACTATCAAATCCCGAGATGATCTGATCGATCTTTTGAGTGAGCTCAGCATCACCTACTTGAGCATGTCTTAACAATGCCATCGGGTGCACTTTAATATAATTATTTATAATAAATTCTTCCCTTGCAAGCCCAACACCACTATTGGGTATTCGGGAAAACTTAAAGGCCAAATCGGGTGAAGCCACATTCATCATTAGTGGAGTTTCTGTTTTGGGTAGCTCCTCCAATTTAGTCACCTTTTCTTCAAAAGGCAAAATTCCACGATAAACCATTCCAACTTCACCTTCAGAGCATGATACGGTTATAGGCTCACCCTCTTGAAGAACTTCAGAAGCATTGCCTGCTCCTACAATGGCCGGAATCCCCATTTCCCTGGCTACAATAGCTGCGTGACAGGTTCGCCCGCCTTTATCCGTAACTATAGCTGAAGCCTTCTTCATCAATGGTTCCCAGTCAGGATCGGTCATTTCGGTGACCAAGACTTCGCCTTCTCGGAAAGAAGATTCATCTCCACTACCATCGCGACCATCAAGGGTAAATAGCTTGTGGACCTTTCCCGCTCCTATTCGATCACCCACAGCAATTCCTTTGAGAATAAGGGCATCGAGATCGGGCTTTGATTCGAATTGATATTCAGTCAAAGTCTGACTCGAACTTTGAGAATGAATGGTCTCAGGTCTGGCTTGAACAATAAATAATTCTTTCGAGAGTCCGTCCAGTGCCCACTCCACATCCATTGGAGTCCACTCCCCTCTTTTCTCGGTGTAATAATCTTCAATTTCTACAACCCACCGGGCCAATTTCAAAATCTGTTCTTCATTTAAACAAAACTGCCCGGCTAGTTTGCGTTCTACAGGAACTCTTTTTACCAATTCTGTAAGTGACGTGCCGTAGACCATTTTATGGTGCTTCTGCCCCATCTTCTTCTCTATAATCGGATTTAGACCAGGAGCTTTGAGCTTTGGCTTGTAAACAATAAACTCATCGGGAGAAATTTCACCTTGTACGATCAACTCACCTAATCCATAGGCGCCATTGATAATGACGGCATCTTTAAAACCGCTTTCCGTGTCGAGAGAGAAAGCAACCCCTGATGCACCAAGATCAGAACGCACCATTTTTTGAACTCCCACCGATAGCAGCACTGATTGGTGGTCATAGCCGCGCTGAGTTCGATATGAAATTGCTCTATCATTATAAAGTGAAGCGAAGCAGCTTTTTACAGAATTCAATAGAGCTTGAGACCCCCGTACGTTTAAGAATGTTTCCTGCTGGCCTGCAAAGGAAGCGTCAGGAAGATCTTCAGCGGTGGCAGAAGAGCGAACGGCTACATCCGTAGCCTCGTTTCCGTATGACTTTGAAAGTTCTTTGTATCGTTGAATGATTTCCTCTCTCAAATTATCAGGAAAAGTCCCGTCCGCAACCATATTTCGGATCATTGAGCCTTTCTTACGCAGTGAAATGATATCAGACGTATCGAGACCTTCCAATTGAACCCTGATTTTTTCATTCAAATTATTGTGCTCAAGGTAGGCCTCAAAAGCATGAACAGTAACAACAAATCCGCCTGGGACCTGAATTTCACGTTTCGATAAATTCTTGATCATTTCACCGAGTGAAGCATTCTTTCCTCCCACGGTATTTAGCATTGATAAATCGACCTCGTGGAGGTCGAGTATCAGCGGTTTACTTGGCATTTTTAGACAGTTTTAGTGATTAATTTTCGTAGGTGCTTCTAAGGTATTGAGAATTTTCCGCTTGTGATATTTGATTACTCAAATTTTAGAGGAAACAGTCGAAAAAAGGATTAGATAAAACAAATTGAAACTCTCTGAAGGTATTTGTCGTAATCCCTGATTTGGAAAACGTTTTTGGAACCTGCATGAAAAAATCCCAACTACTGCGTTTTCTCCCCTGCGTAATTATCGTCACTTCTGCCTTTAGTCAAAAACCCGTCTACGAAGACTTCGTGGGAGCGGGCCACAGCTCTGGTATTAATATCTCAACGAGTAGCTCTTTATCAAAACCCGGTCGCGAACAAGCTGCTACAGGAGCTTCATCGCTCGATGGCTCAGGATTGGAAAGTCGCCAAATGGAGGCTGCCAGATTTCTAGCCCAAGCCGGCTTCGGAGGAAAGCCCCATGAAATTAAAAATCTCGCCACCCATCTCAACTTTGAGTCGTGGATTGATCGCCAATTTGCCGTAAAGCCCACATCAATGCTTTACGAAAACCGACGCGCCTACCAAACTGCAAAAGAGCTAAAAGCACTTACCGACGATGTGAGCAACTACAACAACTCATCGAGGCATTTCCACTATGCATGGTGGCAATCGGTTATGACAAACCCTGATCAGTTGAGACAAAGAGTGGCAGCGGCATTAAGCGAAATCATAGTACTCTCAACCAATGGGCCTGTCAACAATAATGGTGAGAACTACGCTTCATTCTATGATTTACTGCTAAGGCATGCTTTCGGAAACTACAAGGATCTTCTTTACGACGTAACCATGCACCCCGCTATGGGAGTCTACTTGACTTATTTACGGAATCCAAAAACGGATACCACTTCAAACACCTTTCCTGACGAAAACTATGCCCGTGAGGTAATGCAACTATTCAGCATAGGCCTTTATGAGCTTAACCAAGACGGTAGCATTAAGCTAGATGAAAATGGAAATTCCATACCAACTTATGACAATGATGATATTATAGAATTATCAAAAGTGTTTACAGGATTAGCAGCGGGAGCACTAAATAAAAATGCAATAGAAAACGATCGAGTGCTCCGGTTCTCCACCAACCAAAACGACATGGACTACACCGTCCCCATGTTGATGTACGAAGATGAACACGAAGAGGGCGAGAAGTATTTGCTAAACGGATATGTCATTCCCTCAGGACTTTCAGGAACTGAAGATATCGAAATGGCATTGACTCATTTGGTTAATCATCCAAATACGGGACCATTTATTTGCAGAAAACTAATTCAGAACTTGGTTAAATCGAACCCCAGCCCAGCCTATATTGCTGATGTTTCCGCTGCGTTTAATGACAACGGAGAGGGCATAAGAGGAGATATGAAGGCTGTGATCAAAGCCATTCTTCTTCACGAAGAGGCGCGTGATTGCTTGTGGCAAAATGAATCGACCAATGGTAAACTGTTAGCACCCTCGCTCAGGTATACAGCATTCGCAAGAGCGATGCAACTTGATGCCGGAAACAATCTTTACTATTCAGAAGGCAGAGGTTTTTTTGAAGATACATTTCATAGGGTTTTGTCCTCGCCGTCAGTTTTCAACTTTTACTCTCCTGATCATATTCCCAATGGACCATTGAATGAAATGGAACTAGTTGCACCCGAATTCGAAATCTTCAATTCAGTAACGAGTATCGGATACCTGAATCAGGTGAATAAATGGACTGACCGCGCAGACGTTTTCACTGCACCCGAGCTGACCGGAGATGTGGAAGTCAATCGCGAATATTATTATGAAATGGCGCAAGACCCACAAGTCCTAATTAACCACTTGGACCTCCTTTTGACTAAAGGACGCCTCAGTGAAACGACACGAAACATTATTATAGAAGCATTAGAGGGGCTGCCCGAAAACAATCAAGAAAACATGCTAAGGGATCGCTGGGAAATAGCCACGTACTTGGTCATGATCAGCCCTGAATTCAACATTTTAAAGTAAGCTATGGCACCGAAGAAGAGAATAATCGATAGACGGAAGTTCTTGAGTGATGCAGGCTGTGCTGCTTTGGGAACGACAACCTTGTTTTCAACCTTGGTCAATATGAAAGCCATTGCAGTTGCGGCATTGGACAAGAATCCAATACCCAAATCAGGCGGGGACTATAAAGCCCTTGTTTGCATTTTGTTGGCGGGAGGAATGGACTCCCACAATGTTCTTATCCCAAGAGGAGATAACGAGCATGCTGAGTACTTGACTACGCGTTTTAATCTGGCATTACCAAAGAGTCAAATTCTTCCTTTAAATCACGGTGGGCAAGGTGGAAGACTATATGGAGTACACCCGAATATGCCGGAGGTACAACAGCTATTCAATTCGGGTAAAGCGGCATTTGTGGCAAACGTAGGGACGCTAATTGAGCCCACAACAAAAGAACAATATCAAGGTACGGGTCATCCATTGCCGATAGGACTCTTCTCGCATTCAGATCAAATTATGCATTGGCAGACGGGTAGACCGGGCGAAAGAGCCAACCACGGCTGGGGAGGAAGAATGGCTGATTTGATTCAAAGTATGAACTCCAATCAGAACTTGTCTATGAATTTCTCGCTAAGTGGAAGAAACCAATTTCAAAGTGGACAGCAAACAGTTGACTTCTCCATCAATACCAACGGAAGTGTCGGGATTGACGGTTTCAACAATGACAACACCTATCACACCTTAAGAAATGCTGCCATTAACAACATGCTTGAAGCGGAATACCAAGACGTTTTTGAGCAAACGTATGTGAATACAGTAAAATCTTCGGCTGAGGGCAGCACACAGTTCCAGGAAGCGATCAATAATCTACCCGAATTCAACACAACTTTTTCAGAAACCCGACTATCTGATCAGTTGAAAATGGTAGCAAAAGTTATCGCTTCCCGCGAAGAGCTAGGATTTTCAAGACAAACATTCTTCATCAAGTTGGGTGGATGGGATCACCACGATGGAGTATTAGAGAAGCAAGCAGAACAGTTACCCGTTCTCAGTGCAGCTCTCGGAGAATTCAATTCTGTTCTCGAAGAGCTCGGTGTCGATTCGAATGTCACCACTTTCACCGTCTCTGACTTTGGCCGGACGCTAACCAGTAATGGAAATGGATCTGATCACGCTTGGGGAGGAAATGCGCTTGTAATGGGTGGTGGATTGAACGGTGGTGAGATTTATGGAAACTACCCATCATTAGAATTGGACAGTGACCTGATGTTGCGGAGAGGACGACTGATTCCGACTGTGTCGGCGGCAGAGTATATTGCTGAATTGGCACTTTGGTTTGGGGTATCACCAACTGACATCAACGACATTCTCCCAGATCTCCCCAATTTCTTCGACACCACATCAGGTGGCTATCCCCTCGGATTTATGAACCCAACATCATAGGTATGAAAAAGAGTCTATTCGTTTTAGCTTTCGTTCTCCCTCTCATCGGTATATCGCAATGCTACCCTGATCGACACAATACTTCGTGGAACGAGGCTTGGATATCTTGTGAAAAAAGAGAAAGTCCAAATTCTCAAAGAGGCAATGGACATTGGATTCTCTATGACTTCAGTCATACATATCGCCTTGGAAATGCGAAATTTTGGAATTTAAATGCTCCCGAATATTTGGAATCCGGGTTCAAGGGTTTCTATATTGACTACAGTCTGGACGGGATGAACTGGAAAAACCTTGGGCAATTTACGCTTGCTCAAGCTATTGGAGAAAGCCTATATGAAGGGGAAGATATCACCAGCTTTGGCGGAGATACAGCTCGTTTCGTTCTATTCACAGCTATCGACACTTATGGTGGTGCCTGTGCGGGAATTTCTGAGGTTAAGATTGATGTTATGGAAGTCGTTGACCGACTTCAGATTTATGAAGAAGAAGAGTGTTTTGAAGTATCCATTTACCCGAATCCTCATAGCTCTGATTTCACATTGTCGCTCAAAACTCTATGCAAGGGTACCGTAGACTACGGCCTTTATGACCACACGGGAAAACTAATGAGAAAAGAAAGTTTCTCAAGCGATGAAGTGTTGAAAATAAGACGCATCGACACCGGTGATTTACCAGTAGGGCTTTATCATTTGGTACTGACTCAAAATAAAGCTGTTGCCCGTTATCCCGTTATGAAGATTCAATAAGCAAAAGACGAACATTAGTTGGCCATTAAAAAGGAAGGCCCTGTCCGAAGACAGGGCCTAAAGGTGCACATTGCTATGAATATCAGCTGAGAGCTGAATAGCGGCTAACCAAAACCTCGCACCTTATGTCAAAGATAAGATATTTTATTCTTTAGATTGAAATACAGGAACAATAAAATTCATCCTTTGATGAAGTCTTCTTCTTATTGATCTTTTTCTATGTTGATGTAAATTCGTGATGTTTTATTTACAGACAGCAACATGAAAAAGTTTCAATTTCTTGTAATTTTAATTTTGATTAGTGTAGCCGTGCACGCACAAGAGGATAGCACCTTTGTAGAGGAAGAATTTGATTTCTCTGATTTTGAACTTGCTACAGAACCAGCGAAAGCTTTTTGCAATAACAAGGTTTTAGGACAATCACCTACAACGCTAATCGGGGGGTTTTATGACTACATGCCCGAACATTCACTTATCGCGGGGTCGCCTGTAAATTCGGAAAACGTAGATCTATCAAATCAAGGAACAATAAATTCTTCTCAGCGACTGGCTTTGACGAGCAATTTGCCCATCGTGTCGAGAAACAACATATTAGTCAATTTCAACCTCGTTTTTCAACGTCAGTTCTATGACATCAGCGGATCAAACGGACATCCCCTTCTGGAAACACTCAACGAGAACGGACTGACACGAATGGGAGCACTTTTTACTGTCTTTAAACCTCTAAATGACAAAAACTTCTTTCTTGGTCAGATTGGTTTTGAAATAAACGGAGACTACGCGTTAAACGATATTCAGACGAGTAATGCCTTTCGATTTCCAGTTGCTTTGCTCTACGGGTGGAAACCGAGTGACAGGTTGATGTACGCTTTCGGAATGTCGCGTACTTATTTAGGCGGAGCTTTGAACTATGTACCGATTGTATACTACTATCACACCTTTAAAAATCAAAAATGGGGAATCGAGGCTGTCCTTCCATCAAGAGGTTCTTTGCGCTACAGGTTTGACTCAAAGAGTCTGATAAAAGCAGGTTTCACGGTGATTGGTGCTACCTATGCTTTAAACGATTGGTCAGAAAATGCCGAAGCCTACTCTCCCGAAGTGAATGAACTTTTTGCAGCAGAGGCGGTAGAATTGAGACGTTCAGAGATTAGAACAGGCCTTACCTATCAAAGGCAATTATTCGGTTTCTTCTGGTTTAGCGCAGAAGCGGGCTACAGGATCAATTACAGTTTTGAATTGGATCAAGACGGAGACTTCTTACGATTCTTTGGCAACGATGAGCCCTACTTCATCGAAAATGAATTGGACAACGCTATGTACTTCACGGTTGGAATTACCTATACCAGCCCTTAAAAAAAATCACTTCTTCTTAACCAGGCGAGTCCAAACATCGGTCCGACCAAATACTGCCGTACCTACAAATCCGCGCACTTCGATTTGATCATCTGCAGTCAAAACAATTTTGCAATTGTAAGTTGTCCCATTCTTAGGATCGTAAATTGTTCCGCCTTCCCAAAGGGCCTCTTCCTCGTTGTAGACCAAATCCTTCATCATACGGTATCCTTTCAGCGGTGTTGATCGCAAAGACTCGTCAGGATTGTTGATATCGACTCGTGGGTTTCCGTCTTCATCATTGGGTTCTTTCAGCCAAACAACCCGTCCATAAAACTTATTCCCGATTTTATCAATCTTAATATAGCTCCTTCCATCACTCGGCTGCCAAACTCCAATTAGTTTATCTTCCTCTCCTTCATTTGCATAACTCATTGAAAAAAGAGCCAACGCTAAAACACCAAGTATCAGTTTCAATTTCATATCAGTTTTTTAATTTGCGGTAGGTACGTAATCAACATTTAGACTTACGGCGGCCGAGATATTCATCTCGTCCATATGTTCTTCGGTTATATTTAAATCAAGAACCCAAGTGGTGCCTTCGTCTTTCAAGTAATTGAGAATAGCAGGTTCCTCGGCTAGAGAGAGAGTCATTTTATTCCCTTCAGGCAATGGACTCAAAGTACCGATAGTAATCAACTCATTATTGTCGCTTACAATCTGCAGAAGCAAACTCTCAGTAATGGCTCTGGTAGGATCGTCAAGAGTCAAAATTGCCGATGACACGAGTGCGCTTTCCAAAGCCTCGCTATTTATATTCAATTCACTTGTAATCACTTCCAATTGTGATTCTCCTGAAAATTGCAAGGTATTGGCTCCTTCAAAAAGCATATCACCACTCAAGGCGAGATCCATCTCTACAGTTTTACGCTCAGTTGAAGGAGCGCAGGAAGCTAATTGTAAAGCAAATAAAAGGATGACGATTCTGATGAGATTAAAAGTCTTCATAATTGAAGTAAATATCATTAAGATTCAGAGCAATGGAAAAAAAGCTTTCCCATTTTCGCGCCAAACTAATTCAAATGATCAAAAAAATGAAACACCTCGATATAGTTTCTTCTCTTTTTGATTAATCATTGCTTCAGTAATAACTGCTGAAACCTCCGGTGGTTCATAAACCCGATTACAAAGGATAGCCCAAAGCAATAACAGGCATAATTGCACCCCGACAAACGTAACAATCAAGGCTGATTCCGAGTATATGAACCGAATATATTCACTTGAAATATGAGGCTCCCCTTCCTTATTCGCAAGTCGACTTTTAAAGCAAAAGTCGCTAAGCTATGCTGCTTAATTTGCACAGCTATTTTGGTATCGACCTTAAATATTGACACTTACGCACAGTGTTACATTTCTATTCAACCATCAAACACTGAGGTCTCTTGCCTGGAAGCGGTAACACCAATCGTTTGGACTGATCTGGTCAATGTAACTTCAAATGGATCGACACTTTCGAAAATAAACGGTGGCAATAATTGGAATGGGGGTGCCGCTTCAGCAACATCTATTGGTTATGGTGGCTCAGTCATTTTGATCGTAGAATCAACCGGTTTCCGTAGGATGTTCGGTCTCGCCATCTTCAATACCGGGGCCGACCAAAATTCAATAAGACATACCTTCCACCTTGAAAACAATGGGACTTTGCGCATTCGCGAATTCTCCTCAAATCGCGGCACTTTCGGAACTTACAACGTAGGAGACACACTGAGGATTGAACATACATCTGAAGGCGCTCATTACTACCGCAATGATCAATTGCTATACGTCAGTTCACTCACCCCTATTCCGAGTTTAATTGTCGACGTTTCATTACGCGACAATAACGCTACTCTCGGGCCGATCTTTCTGATAAACCCAACTGACGGAAGATTTACCTTTGAGTTAGAAGGTGAAGGAACAGGATCATCATATCAGTGGTTTCGGAACGGTACTACTGTCGGCACGAGTAACGCAGAACTAAACCTCGCTATACCAGAGCCTGGAGATACCATAGCTTGCCTACTGATGCCTGGTTCGGCAAGCTGTTTCGGATCGGATACATTGTCAAATTATACCATTCTACGAGATAAGAGAGCTCCCGATTATAGCGACTTTTACATTACGTCCACTCCCACGGCTGCCGGCTGTCTCACTTTTCTTGAAGAAGTGATCTGGGACAAGAGTGAAAATGACAATCTTGAAATCACCGAAAATGATCTGAAAAAAGTTCAATTCAACGGAAATTGGAACGGTGGCATAGCGTCGTTAAACACAGTTCACAATAATGGTTATTTCGAGTTTGTAGCCTCAGAAACGAACCGACGTCGTATGGCGGGTATTTCTGACTCTAACATAAACAGTAATTATAACACAATCGATTACGCTTTTTACCTTGACCTTGACGGCAATCTTAGGATTTACGAAAATGGAAGCAACCGCGGAAGCTTTGGCACATATAGTACAGGAGACACCTTGCGTATCGCCATAGAAAATGAGACCGTTCACTACTACCAAAACGGAATGCTCCTTCGAATAGCCCCAAGTCCGGCAACTACTTCTCATCTAGTAGACGTTTCGATAAGGGACATAAATGGAACCATTCAAGGGGGAGTCATTGCTAATCTGGGAGGCGGAAGCTTTTCAGCTTTTGCAGGCAGCCCGGGCAGCTCTCCAACCTACCAATGGTTTTTGAATTCGAATCCCGTTGGAACGAATTCTCCTAATTATGTCAATACCACCTTCCAAGATGGAGACTTGGTGACTTGCCAGCTTACACCTGATGCGCAAGGTTGTCAATCGAACAGCTATGTTTCTACGGAAGTAGAGGCCACAACAGTAGATCAACCTTTGGCTTCAAACTTTTATATTTCAGGAAGCACTATTCCCTCTGCTTGCCAGCAAATAACAGAGGAAGTGGTCTGGGACAGAAATGAATTACTCAATGTTGAAGCGACAGGAAACAGTCTGAGCAAAGTCCAAAACAATGGATCGTGGAATGGAGGTGCAGCGTCTTTAAATAGAATTGGCGACAATGGTTATTTTGAATTCGTAGCCTCTGAAACGAACAAGCGCAGGATGGCAGGTCTTTCTGACTCCAATATCAACAGCAATTTCAATACGATTGATTTTGCATTTTACCTGGATCAAAACACTTCTTTGCGGATTTATGAAAATGGTTCCAATCGAGGAACATTTGGCAATTACAGCACAGGTGACACTTTGAAAATTGCAGTTATCAACCAAACAATTCACTACTACAAAAACAGCACTTTGCTCAGGATTGCGCCGGCCACTCCAACCCTCCCCTTACTTGCTGATATTTCTATTAGGGATATTAACGGAACGATTACCGATGCAACAGTAACCAACAACAATGCAGGAGCATTTGAAGCCTTTGTTGAAAATGCAGGGCCAAGCCCTTCTTATCAATGGTTACTAAATGGTAATCCCGTAGGATCAGATTCACCCATTTACACTAACACGTCAATTGAGACGGGCGATGTAGTAACCTGCGAGCTAAATCCTGATATAGCCGGGTGTACTTCCGTTATCTACCAGTCAAATTCCATCACATGCGAATTAATTGAAAATCAGTTGGCAATAAACTTTTACATTTCAAATGCCCCCACCTCATCGGCCTGCCGACAAGTATTGGAGGAAGTTGTTTGGAATAACGATGAACTGGTAAACTTAGTCGCAAACGGAAACAACTTGATGAAAATACAAGGAGGTAACAGTTGGACAGGTGGTGCCGCATCTTCAAATACGGTCAACGCTGACGGATACTTCGAATTTGTAGCAACTGAGACGAATTCTCGGAGAATGGCGGGGCTATCAGATTCCAATGTCAACAGCAATTTCAACACAATCGATTTTGCCTTTTATCTGCAGTCCAATTCCAATTTGGGTATCTATGAAAATGGAAGCAATCGAGGCAATTTCGGCACCTACTCTACCGGCGATACTCTGAGAATTGCCGTGAAAAACGGTAGCATTCACTACTATCGAAATCAGGAACTGCTGCGCATTGCAACTGCTACACCGTCACTCCCCTTACTGGTAGATGTTTCCATGAGAGATGTCAATGGTACAATTTCAAAAGCTGCCATCGCCAATTTTAGTGGTGGTGACTTTACCGCTCATATAGAAAATGCGGGTGCGAGTCCAACTTACCAATGGTATCTCAATGACAATCCGGTTGGAGGCAATTCCAATACATATAGCAACCCGAATATTGAAGAAGGGGATGAAATCACTTGTGAAGTTACACCTGACCTGGGTGGATGTACAGAAACGATTTATACTTCAAATGTGCTAACCGTCTTGGAAGAAGCGCAGGTGCAGCCCGTTGATCAATTTATCGCAACAACGCAAACCACAGTAGGATATGCATACGCAGAGGAAGACATTGTTTGGGATACAGAATCTCTGGAAAATGTAGAAGCCAATGGAAACTCTCTCGTAAAAGTGCAATCAAACAACAACTGGAATGGAGGCGCAGCGTCCAAAAACACCGTTTATCAAGGCGGCTACTTTGAATTCACCACAGCCGAAAATGACGAACGAAAGATGGTGGGCATTAGTACTTCAAACACTTCGAGCAATCAGAGCAGCATCGACTACGCATTTTACCTGGAAGGAAATGGAAATATCAGAATATTTGAATCGGGTGCACAAAGGGGCTTCTTTGGGACCTACAGCGCGGGTGATTTATTCAGAATCAGTTTAGAAAATTCAACAATCCGGTATTTCCGAAATGGTGCGTTGCTCAGGGAAGTAGCAACAATGGCCAACAGTTTACTCGCCGATGTGAGTATTCGTGACATAGACGGAACGGTGACTGATGCGATTATTGGAAATTTAACTAATGGAGATTTTATCGCAAGTATAGCCGATGCCGGGGCTTCTCCAGACATACAATGGCAATTGAATGGATCAAATGTAGGTTCGGGAAATACTTCATATTCCAATACAAACTTAGTGGATGGAAATATTATTACCTGTTCTACTACTCCTGATTTTTCAGGATGTACCAACGCAGCATTCACGTCAAACCAAATCAGAATAATCGGGCCAACTGCCCTTACGACATGGACCGGAGCCGTCAATTCGAATTGGAGTATTGAAGGAAATTGGACGATGGGAACTCCTAATCAGTTTATTTCGGCCTCCATACCCGGAGCACCTTCAAATCAGCCCGAACTTACAGAGGTATCGGAAGTAAACGATATAGAAGTTCAGGCCGGAGCCAGTTTAAGTTTGGATGACAATAGCCTGCTGGTTTCGGGAGATTTCGACTTGAACGGAACTTTCAGTGCAGAGACCGGTACGGTCGTTTTCAGAGGACTCGGCGAAACAGAAGTTTCAGGATCAGAGGTCACTTTCAATCGCCTGGTGATGAACAAGACAAATCTCGGAGAAGGCATCACCTTGAATACACCCATTCGTATTCAGGATGAAACCGTATTCATCAGAGGAAACATCAGAGCTACTACAAATGATATCATTTACGAAAATGATGCTGATTCAAGAACCGGTTTAAACATCAGTCATGTCGAAGGGTTTGTGAGAAAAATAGGAAATGATTCTTTCACCTTTCCTGTGGGATCAAATGGCATTTATGCCCCTATTTCAATCTCCTCACCAGATAATATCACCGACGAATTTGTGGCTTCTTACTACGATACCTCAGCAGATGAAGCAGGATATAACACCTCAGATCGCGACCCTTCGCTTGTTACTTTAAGTCAATGCGAATACTGGATTCTAGATCGCGAAGCAGGTAATTCATCTGTTGCTGTTTCACTGGCATACGAGTATGAAAGAAGCTGCGGAACCTCAGAACCGGCCGACCTCCGCATCGCGAGATGGAGTGGCTCATTGTGGCAAAACCACGGTTATAGTGGCCATCAAGGGGATTCTCTTTCAGGCTCTGTTCGTTCAGGAGAAGAAATAACTGAGTTTAGCCCTTTCACATTCGGTTCAGGTTCTTTCAATAATCCATTACCGATCGAACTGATTTTCTTTGATGCGTATCCTTCAGATAAAGCGGTAAAAATTGATTGGACTACCGCCACTGAATTAAACAATGACTTCTTCACCATAGAACGAAGTGCAGATGCTGTACATTTTGAAAGAGTGGGTTTTGTAAATGGAAACGGTAACTCCACTGTAGAAATCTCATACTCATTCATAGATGATGATCCTCTAAGCGGGACATCATACTACCGATTGAAACAAACGGATTTCGACGGCCAATTCGAAATTTACCCGATGGTTCCTGTTACAATTCAAGAGCCAATAGACCTTTTAGTATTTCCTAATCCGGCACTAGAAAAAGTGACCATTCAAGCTGTCGGGAGAGGCGAAAAATTGATTCGACTAATCAATTTCTCAGGTGTTGAAATCACAGCTAAGAGAACATCTGATCAAACCGTCGAATTTGATGTTTCTGACTTAGCTGGTGGACTGTACATCGTAGAGGTGAGCAATGGGTCAACTGTCCGGTTCAAAAAACTGATCATTCAATAGAACTGAACTAGCTAGCATATTCTGTACTTTTGACCGCGTGAAGCCACTTAATATTTTGGCCCTTTCTTCGTGGTATCCCAGTGATGCAGACCCCTTTCTCGGAAACTTTGTAAAAAGGCATTGCGAAGCTATTTCTGCCGTTCACAAGGTTTGGGTGATCTTTGTTGCAGCCGTTGACGAAAAGTCAAAAGAGCGAATTGAAAAAACGCATTCCGGAAATCTGACTGAGATTATCATTTACCAAAAGCCGGGTAGGAATGACTGGGTTAAATACATTCAGAAGCGAAAGGTTGTTCTTCAGATGATTGAAGAAATTGGAATTGAATTTGACATCATTCACGCTCATACCCTATTTTCATCGGCACCACTTTTCTCCTTTGTTTCTAAGAAGCTTGGTATCCCTTGGGTGTTCTCTGAACATTGGTCGGGTTTTCACGAAAAATTTCGACCGGTAATAAATCCGTTAAAATGGAAGTGGATCATGGATGCCGGAAAAACGGCAAAAATGGGATTCCCGGTTTCAGAAAATCTATCAGCTTCCGTTCAGAAAGTATTTCCCAATCTTGAACTTCGTTGTGTTCCCAATGTGGTGGAAGATGTTTTCTTCCAGTCGCTGCAGAACCCTGAGCAGCACAAAAAAATTCGCTTCTTGCACGTATCCACCCTCGTAGAAGTATACAAGAACATGCGCGGCACGCTCGAAGCTTTTTCAATGCTGAAAAAAGCGGGACATGACTTTGGCTTTTTGATTGTATCTGACGGTGATTTTAGTGATGCTAAAAAATGGACGAAAGAATTTGACCTCACCGATAGAGTCGATTTCAAAGGGCCACTTTCTTCCGATGAAATTGCCAAAGAAATGGCTCCTGCCGATGCGCTCGTTCTTTTTTCGAATACCGAAAATCAACCCTGCGTGGTTTTAGAATCGCTCTCTATGGGTCTCCCTGTAATTGCCTCTGCGGTCGGCGACATTCCAAATTTGGTTTCGGATGGAAAAGGATTTCTAGCTCCTCCGGGTGATGTGAATGCTTTGCACGAAAGCCTAACCAAGTTCATCGAAATCAGATCACGGTTTTCTCGATCTGAAGTGGCGAAGGGTACTCAAGATCGATTCTCCAAAGAGGCTGTCGCCCGAATGTATTCAGAGGCTTACGCTAATATCTTGAATAGAGATTAGTCATTGCCGTCGGTTCGCCAAAAGTGGCGGCGGCTCCCCGTTGAATGGATTGAAGCGCCCTATCGTTCTTGCCCCAATACCCGAAGCTCGAATCACCGCCCTATCACCGTAGCGATCGCGCATCTTGTCCATGGCTTGGTAGAGGTTGATGAGCTCCTCGGTATCGTCAAAAATATTGATCTGGTGCCCACCATTGACCAAGTGGCTAAACCGCACTCCGATTAAGCGCACCAGCAACCGACGGTTGTACAGTTTTTCAAAAAGCTCTTTTACTCTGGGAATAATCATGTGATCAGCAGAGGTATATGGCACGCGTACCTGCATGGTTCGCGTATCGAAATCGCTGTAGCGCATTTTCACGGTAATACAGGCGGTGAGCTTCTCCCCTCGTCTGAGCTGGAAAGCCAAATTCTCGGCCATGGCCACCAAAATACCACGTAGCTTCTCTACGTCGGTGGTATCGCGGTCAAAGGTTCTCTCAGTAGAAATGCTCTTTCGCTCGGTATAAGGCACCACAGGCGATCGGTCAATTCCATTGGCTTTTTTCCAGATGATGTCTCCGTGCTTTCCCAAGACGCGTCCCATCATATCTTGAGGCATCTCCTGCACGGTCTTGATTTTCTTTACCCCAAGGTTGCGTAGCGTCTGATAGGTTTTGGCGCCCACCATCGGGATTTTCCTGACGGAAAGCGGAGCCAAAAAAGGCTTCTCAGTGCCATGCGGAACGTGAAGTTCGTTATTGGGCTTGGCCAAGCCCGTGGCAATTTTTGAAACGGTTTTATTGGCTGCCAAGCCAAAAGAAATAGGAAGCCCCGATTCTTTTATAATAGCATGTCGAAGTTCCGAAGCCAGTTTTAGACAACCGAAAAATTTGTCCATCCCCGTAAGGTCAACGTAGAATTCATCGATAGAGGTTTTTTCAAAAATGGGTACACGCTCTCGAATGATTTCGGTCACCATTTGCGAGTACTTGGTGTAGTTTGCCGTGTTTCCGCGAATCACTACCGCCTCGGGACAGAGCTCGCGAGCCATCCGCATGGGCATGGCCGAGTGAATCCCGAAAGACCTGGCTTCGTAGCTGCACGAAGCCACCACTCCCCTGTCGGTCACTCCTCCGATCAAGACGGGGCGCCCATTGAGGCGACTATCCATAAGCCGCTCCACCGAAACAAAAAATGTATCCAAGTCGAGGTGACTGATCGTCAACATATCAATTAAAGTTTAATCGTTCAAGAAAGTGTCTGAACCAGAGAGTTCATTAGCAAGCGCTGTGCTGAGCCTGTCGAAGTGGCGCACGTAGTTTAAAAACCAAAGAGTTGACTGTAGTCAGTGACTGTTTTTAAAACAAGTGCATCGCAGATGATAAAGAACTCTCCAGACAGACACTAAAGCTTTTTTTCAATGCGTTCAATAGCCTCCAAAACCTCCTTCATGGAAGCAGGTGCCGAGTGGAAGGCATCCAAATCGAAACCGATGATTCCGCGCACTTTCCACACTTCAAGCACCTGAGACTGTTTGATAAAATAGGGTTTGAAAGCAGGATTGTCTGAGATCAATTCGTAGCTACGCATATGCGGATGTATCCGAACACGCTTAAAAACAACACCTTCATCTTTGGTGAGAAAGACGTAGCGCTCATCTGTTTTGAGATCAGTCCAATCCTGAACATACTCCGAAATAACGTAAGACTTAGCAGGTATGGGAAGCATACTCTCGCCCTCGATTTGAAAAACGCGATAAGTACGATCCGGTGGAAGCTCAGGAAAAGGCATAGAAAACTGAGGCAATGAGCCGACAAACTCCATATCTCCAAAGCCCGAAAGGTATCCTGCCGCGGCTTTCACTGGTACCAAGGTTGCTCTCTCTTCTGTATCATCATTGACGGCTACAGCCAAAACACGCAAACTCTTGCCTGAAACATCAGCTGAATGCTCACCCGTGGAGAGGTCTTTGTCGAGTATATCGTCTACGGATACTTTGAAAAAATGAGCCATTAGCTTAAGCGTTTGTATGCGAGGCTCGGCTCTACCCTCTTCGTATGCCCCGATTACGGGACGATTGACGCCTACACGCTCTGCCAATTCTGACTGCGTAAGACCGACTTCTTTTCTTAAAAAACGAATATTTTCACTCAGTAACATAGATCAAAACCTTTTCGCTAAGATACAAATCATACTAAATTAATTTGCATTTTGAATAGAATTCTTATTTCCTTGAAAACGAGGATTCTCAAAAACGGGAGTAGCATATGAACAGGTGAAAAGCTTTTCACCTTATACAAGTAAATCCTAACTTTAGCCCTTTAGCCAAAGCATATGAATACACAAAGATTGTGGTACTTAGAGGGTGTTGATTTATTTGGAAAGCTGTGTCCGATCAAGTCAAAAAGTAACGAATCAGTTTCTGATCCTCGTCAATTCAAGGCATCAGAAATCATCTACTTCCAAGATTCTGAGGCAAAATACCTGCACGTAATTGTACAAGGAAGGGTGAAAATCGGAACATACTTGGCCGATGGAAAGGAAGTCACTAAATCGATTTTGGGAGAAGGCGAGGTTTTTGGAGAGATGGCTTTGGCAGGTGAAGAGCTAAGACGAGAATTCGCTGAGGCGATGGAAAATAACACCTTAATATGTATGCTAAGTCTTGAGGACATCAGGGAGCTAATGATGGATGAAAAGGACTTAAGCCTCCGCATAATGAAGTGGATGGGCCTTCGATTGAGAAAATTGGAACGAAAAATAGAGCTTCTCGCCTTCAGAGATGCCAGAACGCGAATTATAGAATTTCTCAAAGATGCCGCTGCATGGAAAGGAAAACCCATCGGCCATGAAGTACTGATTCGCACTAAACTGACCCACTCAGATATTGCAACACTTACTGCTACTTCTCGACAAACGGTAAGCGAAGTTCTGAATCAACTCAAGTCAGAGGATCAGATCTATATGGAAAGAGGCAAAATTCTGATAAGGGATATTGGAAGTCTAAACTGACGCTTACTTATCGTCAGAAAAACGGAAATGTCCTGCTTTTTTATCTAGCCTGTTTGTAATAACGGGTAAAGCGAAATACTGAAAGAAACTCTGATGAGAGCTGAAGACGTGTTCGTAGAAACTTTCCAAACTTTCCTCTAAAGAAGAAGTGATATCGGGATCGAGCTTTAACATAATGTCATGTACTCTTTTAAGCTGTCGCTCGAGATAAATCTCTTTATCCTTAGCAGAAGAGGGCAACCTTAAATTCAAAATGTGAAATCGCTGGGCAAATTGGGTATCTACCAGCTCATAGAACTCCCGAAGAGATTTTGGAGCTGTATACCTTCTTAAGTGAGCTAGCTTTATTGCTTCCGCTTTCTCATCTTCATCTACTATGCCATCACCCGCATAAGCAGCAGCAAGAGATATCCAAACCGGTGAGTCTAAAAGTTGACTAAACTCTTCCGCGGTAAGATTTTGAAAGGCTTTTTTAATTTCGATCATGGTGGATTTTTCTCGTGCTGCAAAGCTAAATACTTCTGTTAAAACCTACCAATTGATTCGGACCTTAATACAAGATAGTTTTTAGCGAAGAAATCAACCGTTTGGTCGAAAAAACAAAATAAAAAAAATCAGGAAGAGCCCGAGATAAGATGATCTTCAGCAGGTTCTGCCAAAATTTGAACGATAAAGCCCTTGTTTCTATAGTTGATTTAACTTAATTTCACGCTCGTTAAAATCAAGAGTTTACGTGCTGAAGATTCCTGCGTGCCGATGATTAACAGAATACCCTTTTACTTAAAGTCTCACTAAAAGAACAAAATTCGCTGTTTATGAAAATAATTAGACAATTATTATTCGTTTGTATTGCCTTATTTGCAACTAGTACCTTGATGGCTCAAGAAGCAATAAAAAAGAACATCCTCAAATACCAAGAATCGGGTAAGGTATTTGAAAAAATCTCACCATTTAAAGCTGCAACTGCAAAAGGTTCCGAAGCTCTTCGGAATTTAGGTGTAGAAGAATCGGCTCTTCTCGACGGTACAGCATTCTTCCTTGATGAATCTAAATCTTCCTCATCAGAACTTTCGGAATTTGTAAAAATGCAATTACCCGTTGGTGAAGAACCCTTTGAGGTATTGCTTTATGAGCAGAGTATATTTACTGAGGATGTGAAAATCTCAACAAGTGATGCTCCCGACTCGTACCTACCTCTTCCAGATGTTCGATTTTACAGAGGAATAGTAGTTGGACAAGAACATTCGCTGGTAGCCATGACCATTTCAGAAGATGAAATCAACGGTTTGGTTTCTTACGGTTCAGAAACTTACGTAGTAGGAAAAATAGATGGATCGGAAACAAATGCACACATCTGGTATAAGGATCAAGATCTTTTATTGGATGAAACTTTTTCATGCAATGCAATCCCTTCTGAGGATCACGATGATTCTGAAAAAATTGAAACATTCGGAGCACCAAAGACTGTACAATGTGTAAGGATGCGTATCGAGATAGACAGTGACATCGTGAACGATTTTGGCGGAACCGTCGGAGCGACAAATTACACCACTGCTCTTTTCAATCAAGTAGTTATTCTATTTGCCAACGATGACATTGACATCGCTATATCAGAAATATTTGCATGGAATGGAAGTAGCCCATATTCTGGCGACTTAGAGAACAGACTCTTTCAAATGTCCAATAACTCTCCAAATGCTGATCTAACTCAACTCATTACCGGAGCTGGAGGTGGAGGTATTGCCTTCCTTTCAGGCCTTTGCTCCGTTAGTAATGGAGTGAGTGTTTCAGGAATCTTTGGCTTTTTCAACAATATTCCAAGTTACTCTTGGGATGTAAATGTTACTGCTCATGAGATTGGTCATAACCTTTCGTCTCCTCATACACATGCTTGTGCGTGGAATGGCAATAGTACGGCGATTGACGGATGTGGATTTGCAGCTGGCTTTAGTGAAGGTTGTAATGCTTCTATACCATCAGGGGGGGGAACAATCATGAGCTACTGCCACTTATTGAGTACTGGTGTTAATTTCAATTTAGGATTTGGCCCTCAACCAAGCACTAGAATGGCAAACTACATCGATTCTCGTTCATGCTTGGGAACGACATGTGTTACAAGCCCACCGACTGAATGTGAAGATGAAAGTCTGGTTTTGACAATTAACACTGATGATTATCCAGATGAAACCACATGGCAGATTACTGACGGTGGAACTATCGTTGCATCTGGTGGTCCTTACGCTTCTGATTTCACAACTTTTACAGAAAATATTTGTGTTCCTGTTGGTTGCTACGATTTTGAAATACTTGATTCATTTGGTGACGGAATTTGTTGTTCTCAAGGAGCAGGTAATTACTCTCTTGCAGATGCAGCTGGTAATGTTTTAGCTTCAGGTGGTAGCTTTACTTTTTCTGAATCTACTTCTTTTTGTCTTGACGACCCGGAGGCATGTGCTTTCATCAATTTCAATGAATTTTCTATTCAGTCGTACATTCCATCTAGAGACAATGGAAACTGGGCCATTCAAGAAGGCGGAACGGCTATCTTCTTAGAAGATAATTCCCTGAAATATATACCTATTAATTACGATGTAACTGCAAATACCAATTTGTCATTCGAATTCAGAAGCACCGATCAGGGATCAATCCACGCTATTGCCGTTGAAACGAATAATTCGCTAACACTTCCAGCACTCTTTAAGCTGCACGGTACTCTTAATAATCCACAAGTCATTTCTGATTTTGATAATTACTCAGGTTCCTCATACCAATCATACGTCATCCCTGTGGGAACGTACTTTACAGGAAATGATCTTGATTTGGTTGTTTTGTCTGCCAATGTGAATGGATCACCAGGTAACAATTCTTACTTCAGGAATATCAGACTTTACGAAGGCGATGCTTGTGGTGGCGCTGCTTCTCCTCAAGGATTATCAGCAGCGTCAGTAGACGCTGACTTTGTGCTATTCCCTAACCCAACAAGAGATAATGTGGAATTATCTTCCATGTCAGGAGTAGACATTGAGACGATTCAAGTATTCAGTATTACTGGTGCTCTTATTGATCAGATCGTAGTAAACGGACCAAGAGGAATGTTGGAATTCTCTGATAAGTCTCAGGGTATATACTTGATAAAATGGACTGATGAGAACGGTCAAAATCATCAAGAAAGATTGATTAAGACGCAATAAGCAATTCTGATTTAATTACTGAAGCCGGATTTAAATCCGGCTTTTTTTGTGCATCATATTTTCCTGCTTGATTCATTATCTTTGCGGCAAATTTCAAAGCATAAACCACCTTTCATGAAAAATCATTCAGTTAAAGTTTATCCATCAAAAGCTAACCTTCCGAAAGAAGAGCAACTCGCTTATAAATTGGCGAAAATGGTAACCGATGACGTCGCGATCAGCGCTGAAGTTGAGGATATGGTTATCAACCGTATTATCGACAATGCCTCAGTCGCCATAGCTTCTGTAAATCGAACACCTGTGGTGAATGCAAGAGCTCAAGCTTTGTGTCATAAACGAACTGATAAAGGGGCCAATATCTTTGGAATGCCCGCAGATTTTAAAGTACATGCAGAATGGGCGGCATGGGCCAATTGCGTTGCCGTGAGAGAATTGGATTATCACGATACTTTCTTAGCTGCGGATTATTCGCACCCCGGCGACAGTATACCCGCAGTAATTGCTGTTGCGCAGCAAATGGGCAAAAGTGGAAAAGATATCCTCAGAGGTATTGTTGCCTCTTACGAAGTACATGTAAATTTGGTAAAAGCCATTTGCCTTCACGAGCACAAGATTGACCACGTAGCTCACCTTTGCCCGGCACAGGCCGCGGGAGTTTGCGCCCTTCTTGGGTTGGATACGGAGACAACGTATCAAGCCATTCAGCAGGCACTCCACGTTTCGGTTTCGACACGACAGAGTCGTAAAGGAGAAATCTCAAGCTGGAAAGCTTACGTCCCGGGGCATGGAGCAAAGCTGGCCATTGAGGCGGTAGACAGAGCCATGCGTGGAGAGAAGAGCCCCTCCCCCATTTACGAAGGAGAAGACAGCGTAATCGCATGGGTACTCGATGGTCCCGATGCGCATTATACCATTCCACTTCCAGAAGTGGGTGAAGAGAAAAGAGCGATTCTTGAAACGTATACAAAGGAGCACTCCGCCGAGTATCAATCACAGGCACTGATTGATTTAGCAGCGAGAATGAAAGAAAGAATCAATGACTTCTCGCAAATCGAAAGTATCTTGATAGAGACATCGCACCACACGCATTACGTGATTGGGACTGGGTCCAACGATCCACAAAAATTTGATCCACATGCTACCCGAGAAACACTCGATCACAGTATCATGTACATCTTTGCCGTGGCGCTTGAAGATGGTACTTGGCATCACGAACTTTCGTATGCTCCTTCACGCGCTCAGCGACCTGAGACTGTTGAGCTTTGGAAAAAAATCTCTACCGTTGAAAAGGAAAAATGGACGAAACTCTACCACGATTCTGATCCTGACAAGAAGGCTTTTGGTGGTAAGGTGATCATAACCATGAAGAACGGTGAAGTCATCGAAGACGAAATCGAAAGAGCCAATGCTCACCCTGCAGGTGCCCGTCCATTCGTACGTCCAAATTACATTGGGAAGTTCGACATGTTAACCGAGAAGCTGATCACGAAAGTCGAAAGAGATCGCTTTATTGGAGTAGCCGAAAGATTAAAAGACCTCACAGCCGCGGAAGTAAATGATTTGACCGTGGAGATGCCATTCGACCAAGTGAAAGAAAACACACCAAATACTAAAGGAATTTTCTAATGATCATAAGCGATAAAAGTCCTTCCGAAAAAAGAGCCGCTTTCCGAAAGGAATTGGCTAGTGGGAAACTCCTTCAATTTCCTGGAGCATACAACCCAATGGTGGCTATGCTTATCGAGCAAAAAGGCTTCGACGGCGTCTATGTTTCGGGAGCCGTAATGGCAAATTCTTTAGGTCTCCCTGATATTGGGATGACCACATTGACGGAAGTAGCGCAATTTGCTTCTGCTATTGCACGGGTTACTTCGCTTCCATCCATTATGGATATTGATACAGGTTTCGGTGAAACCATGAGCGTAGCACGTACCATCAAAGAATTAACTTACTTGGGAATGGCGGGATGCCACATCGAAGATCAAATCAACCCCAAGAGATGCGGACACTTAGACAATAAGGAGTTGGTCTCAGTTGATGCGATGGTTCAAAAAGTAAAAGCAGCGGCTGACGCCAAAACTGATGAAAACTTCCTCTTGATTGCCAGAACCGATGCACGCGGAGTGGAAGGGTTGGACAAAGCACTTGACCGAGCAAAGGCCTACGTCGATGCGGGAGCCGATATGATCTTTCCCGAAGCGATGAAAGATGAATCAGAATTTGAAGCTTTCCGAAATGCGGTAGATGTGCCATTGTTGTCAAATATGACCGAGTTTGGTAAGTCGCGACTTCTGAATAAATCAGAATTGGAAAGCTTGGGATATAACTTGGTCATTTATCCAGTTACCACCCAGCGATTGGCCATGCACGCGGTAGAGAAAGGTTTGGATATCATTTCAAGTGAAGGAAGCCAAGAAGGAGCCCTCGAAATGATGCAAACTAGAAAGCGACTCTACGAAGTATTGCACTACGAGGACTACAACGCCTATGACAGTTCGCTGTATAATTTCAAACTATAACCACCCCTTAAAAACACCTACTGATGAGTGATAAAATAATTGCCCCAAAAGGTCTCGCAGGAGTAATAACCGACGAGACATCGATTTCTAAAGTGATGCCCGAAATCAATTCGTTGGTTTACCGAGGCTACAAGGTTCAGGATTTAGCAGAAGAGTGCTCTTTCGAAGAAGTCGCCTACTTGATGACTCATCCTGACTTGCCAAATGCGCAGCAGCTAACAGAATTTTCAGCAAAGGAAAAGAGCTACCGTGATTTGTCAGGAGACCTTCTTGAAGTGATCAAGAAATTTCCAAAAGAGGCTCACCCCATGGATACTTTGCGCACAGCGGTGAGTTTTATCGGGATGGAAGATCCACGTATTTGGGATGATTCTCCCAAGACAAACATGGACAAGTTTATCAGCTTGCTCGCTAAAATTCCAACGGCCATTGCTGCGGCATACCGCCACTCTAAAGGACTGGATTTCATTGCACCAAACAAGGACTTATCCATCAGTGAAAACTTCTTTCACATGTGCTTTGGAAAAGTCCCTGCCAAGGAAGTTGTGAAAGCTTTCGACGTTTCATTGATTCTTTATGCTGAGCATAGCTTCAATGCCTCCACTTTTGCTACTCGAGTAATCACCTCTACTACCAGTGATATATACAGTGCGGTAGTGGGCGGAATCGGCGCTTTGAAAGGCCCACTTCACGGTGGGGCAAATGAGCAAGTAATGCATATGCTCAAAGAAGTTGGCGAACCGGATGTAGCCAAAGAATGGATGCTGGAAGCGTTGGCAGAAAAGAAAAAAGTGATGGGATTCGGGCACCGCGTTTACCGAAAGGGAGACTCCCGCGTACCTACCATGAAGAAGTACACAACGAAAATGGCCGATTTTACGGGCGAGAAAAAGTGGCTGGAAATTGCCAATATATTGGAAGAAACGATGGTTTCTGAAAAAGGTATCTACCCCAACCTGGACTTCCCGGCAGGTCCTGCATATTACATGATGGGATTTGAAATCGATATGTTCACTCCTATTTTCGTAATGAGTCGCATCACCGGATGGTGTGCTCATATTATGGAGCAACAAGCCCACAACCGTATTATTCGCCCACTAAGCGATTACATTGGAGAGCCTGAAAGAGCGGTTAAAGAATTGTCTGCACGATAAAAAGAGAACTTCCTTCTTTTAGAATAAAGATAGATGGCCCCTCAATGGCGCCATTTTTTCATTGATTATTTATTCTTTGCCTATTTTGTCGAAGTGAAAAAGCACCGCAAACTTCGATTGGCGATTTTGATATTACTGGGACTAGTCATTGTTATTGGCACGTCAGCCGTTCTATATTTAAACGCTCATCTGGAAGATCTTCTCAGAGAGCAAATTAAACTTCATACAGAAGAAGACTTTGATATCGACTTCAAAAGTATTTCCATCAATGCCTTAACTCAATCAGCAGAAATTGATGAAGTCGAGGTATTTAAAAGTGATTCAGGAATCGTTGCATGGAGTGCCAGAGTGGAACAACTGATCATCAAAGAGCTCTCTGTAACCTCTCTGATTCGTAGTGAAGGGGTTAAAATAGATTCTATCATCCTTTATGGAGTGGACGCTGTTTTGCATGAAAGCCCAAAAAAAGGAACAAATAAGGACAGCATTTCTGTTGAAACTGAATTGAAACAAAAGCCACCACTTCAGGTGAATGGCATCCGTATCTCTGCCGGAAATTTTGACTACGACCCGCCGGGACCCACAGAAGTTTCAGGGCGTTTTAGCTTTTCGCTCAGCGAATTTCAAAGAGATTCATCCGCGGCTATAGACCTTAAGGCTCAGTTTTTAAACTCGCAATTCGCTATCCATTTGGATAAGCTGATTTCGGAAGACTCTCTTTACTCAGTTGATATTGGATCCATTCGGAAACCGCTCGGAGATAATCTGTTTATTGATAGTCTTTCTCTTTCCCCTACTCTATCGTTGGGAGCGTTTACGAAGTATTATGGCTGGAACAAAGGAATGATCGAAGCGCATATTCCTGAAATTAAGACGAGAGTCGACCTAGCTAGTTTTCCTGATTCTATTCGAATTCCCTTTTGCTCGGTAAAACAGGCTCAACTCCATGTAAATAAGGATAACCGTTGGCCATTTCCTGACCGAGTCACTTTGATGCCTCAAGAGATGCTTTCCCAGTTGCCTTTCAAATTTAGACTGGACTCCCTTGCAATAACAGAGGCTGAGGTGACCATAAATTTAATTCAAGAAAATGGCAAGGAAGCATCTTTGAATATTCAAAACGCTGATGCAACTGTGGCAGTACAAAATATTAATGAGGCAGAACCCGCCCTCATTTTAAACGCAAGACATTCGTTAATGGGAAAAGCATCGGGAGGAATTGAAACAACCTATTATTTCGGAGATGACTCACCGTTTGATTGTTCTATTATGATGGAAAATAGCAAACTTGATTTGATGAGTGAATTCCTTCAAAAAGCTATCGGTATTGAAATTAAGGCGGGAGAGTTAAACCGACTGAATCTGGATATGATAGGAAACAAGTATAGCTGTTCGGGAGAATTAATTTTCGAATATAGCGACCTTTCAATTGCAGCAGTAGATAAGGAAACGGGAGAAGAGAAGAAAATGCTGAATGCCTTGGCGACCGTTTTAGGAGGCTTGGTATTTTGGAAAGATAACCCTGCACATGAAGAATACCGAAAGGGCGCCTTCTTCGTTGAGAGAGATGTTCGAAAGGCCTTCATGGCTCAATGGTTTGAAGGGTTGGAAGCGGGTATTATTAATGTGGTGGCGAAAATTGACCCACTTAAAGCCAGAGGCAAAGCTGAAAAGGACAATGGTAAGCACAAGCATAAGAAGAAAAAGTAAATTGAAATGAGCTGAACCCATTCTTTAGGTCAAAAAAAAGAACCAATGTCCAGTAAAAAAGGGCTGCTTTCTCGAGGAAAGCAGCCCTTGCAATTTTTAGTTATCAAAGAGCTAGATAGCTCTCAAAAAGAATCTGATACTTTCATATCCTTCTAAGTGCAATATGATTGTTCGGTTACGAGGTAAAACGGAGGGCACGGGAACAGTATTTATTCCTGAGTAAATTCTTTCATTGACGGTTAGAAGCTCTTTTCCCTCTTCTGAGTAATAGGTAAAACTAACGACGTATTCTTCATTGGACGAAAATTGCAAGCACAGACCCTCTTCACATTTTACAAGCCCAATATTTGAGGTGATCCTACTCTGTTCGAAAAAGTCATCTGATAGAGGTATCAATTCACAAATGGAGTCCAGATCACATTCATTCATAAATTGGCAACCTGGCATGCTTATGTATGGCAGATCTACGACTTCGAAAGGGTTGTCAGGTTCACAGTTGCACTTATTAAGGTAAGAATACTCTCCTTCACCGAGCTCACAACACTGATTCGAGTAATTCTCAAATTGGTATCGATACACCTCGTCATACTTCTCAGTATTATCAATTTCCTCTTTCAATATGGATGTTACAAACCTTACCTCGGCCGCATTAATATAATCTAAAACACAAGGATTAGTCGTATGGCCACCGTTACAAAAAGTAATGAGCTCATGATAAATATCGGCCTCGTCCATGGCATCTGAAATATATTGTGGACCATAGAAGGTGATGGTAGTATCGCTGGTTCCATCAGGAAAAGTAACACGTGCATCACAAAGACCCTCGTCATTTACAAACGTCCTTTCTTCATATGGAATAATTTGATCACACGTTCCACAGACGATTTGAACGGGAACTTTAACGGGGCTCAGGTCATAACTCAACTGCTCAGGTTTGAAAATGGCCGCAGTTCGAGACATTACTCCTTTTATTCTTTCGTAGGGGAATTCATAGTTATCAATAAAAACGCGACCCGTTGAATGAAGCAACCCACCGTCACCTAGTTCAACTAAGCCATCTTCTCCATCTACTTGGTATTCATCTCCCGCTCCTAAATAGGGCTCCCACTGTTCTTGTGTCATTCTGCTCGCTGCATGAAATCCTGCGGAGCCTCCGTAACTGAAGCCCGTGTAAAAAATTGATTCTCCGTCCACAGGTCTTTCGTTCAAAGGATTGTCCTCAACCATTGAGACAGGCAATTGACTGTCATCATAGAGAAAGCTAAAAGATCTCACTACTGCCGAAATGTCTTGAGCAGCCAAATACAAAGACTTGGTGTATATATAGCAATAGTCTGCACCCAATCTGTCAGAACGGATAGAAGGAATTACTACAATATATCCTCTCCGAGCCCACGCCAAACCGTTGGGCGCAGCGCTATCTTTATCCCCCTGACCCGAATGTAGTATAACGACAACCGGCAAAGCATTTATATCACCTCCTGAATATTTAAATGAAAGCGAGTCATCTGGCAGATAGATATCAAATCTCCGAGAGACAGGAACTTCCTGTCCGTTTCGATTTGTGATCACTGTATCTGTATCATACCTAAAAGTGAAAATATCAAGCTGATCTTCGGTGAGAATATCCTCCATGAGTAGATTACCCGTATTCACAGTATCCCCGTCAATATTTGTAACATAGCAGGTCTGATCTAAAAAGCTGTAATCAGCCTGCCCGGTCAACTGTAGTCCAAAATGAGAGAGCAATATCGATAGGACAACAATTTTAAAATCTTTACTTCTAGTACTTTTCATAAGAGAGAGTTAATACAGCGAGATTCAAACACGAAGTTAGTTTAAATCCATATTGGTAGCAATCCGACTGAATATGATTTAAATCTCTAAACGAATCTTGTTCCATTAATAATTTGAATTCCTTCATACGATTTTGGCTATAACAAATGCTGTTTTTCTTTTATTCCATTTTTATGAATCTTACAGAATAATCCGAAAACCCTTGAAATCTTACGATATAAACGGCAGGCTCTAACTCAGAAATATCCATTCTAAAACCGTTTAGAATCCCACCTTCCGGCTCTATGCTTTTGCACAACTTACCATTGACATTATAAACTTCAGCAGTCTTCAGACCGCTGATTGGGGTAGAAGAGAAAAACCGTACCTCTGTAGAAGCAGGATTCGGATAGGCTTGAAACAAGTTCTCATATTCATCATTGATATCAGGATCAATTCCAACTTCACTTAAAGCCAGTATCCATCGATCAGGATCAAACTCTAGTGAATTGACAACAAAGTCCACTTCTAAAAAATACATCTGGCCCTGAATAACATTATCCAAAACCACCGTAGTATCAGACTCTGCACCAACTAGCCTAATGGGAATTGGGATTTCAAAAAAGTCTACTGATTGGTGACTAGGTGACTGATTGATCTTCACAAACACCCCTCCGTCCGTCTGGGCATACCAAATTTTGTAATTGGGAAAACCCTCTCCGTAATACCAGTCGCTAAAAAATTCCGAAAGGTCTTTTCCGGAAACCTCTTCCATGATTTGAATAAACTCATCCGTATGAGCATATGAAAATGAATGATCAGGATCGTTTAAATAGTTCCGACAGCCTTCAAAAAATGATTCATCGCCGATAACCCACCTTAACATGTGTAGTAAGTAGGCACCTTTATTATAGCTGAGGCGCCCGTTAAATATTCGATCTCTATCCAAGGTATCCGTCACAAATACCGACCCATCAGGCTGACGAGTAATACTCGATATTCTAGCGGCTTTCCATTCATCAAACTCATCAGGCCTCAGGTACTCTATAGCCAGCCCGTTCATATATGTCGCAAAGCCTTCGTTCAGCCATATATCCGACCAGCTCCCGCAAGTCACCTTATTGCCAAACCATTGATGAGCCAATTCATGAGCCGATAAATTGAATGACAGCCCCGACATTGTGCTCATTGTGCTATGTTCCATCCCTCCCGGAATACTGGCTTGAGCATGCCCATACTTCTCGGAGGCATAGGGGTACTCGCCGAATAAATCTGAAAAGAGTTCCATCAATGAGACTATTTCCAGCCCTCTGTCCATTTCATCTTCCATCCGCTCAGGATATACATAATTCAGAATCTCTACAGTGTCATTTTCCAATTCAGCGAAATAGCTGAATTCAGCGTAGTTCGTGACTGCCATAGACACCAAATAGAAAGGAATGGGGTAACGATGCGTCCAAACATAGGTGCTCGTTTGATCGGGATTTAGGATGACTTCTTCAAGAACTCCTTGAGATGCAGCCTTATTTCCGGCAGAAACGGTAATCTCTATTCTTATGCTATCGAGCTTATCACTTAAAGACATTTTACAAGGCCACCAATCAGCCGCCCCAAAAGGTTGAGAAAGGGTCCATATCTCGGGAACACTACTCCCGTGAAAACCCTGATTGAAAGAAAGGTAATTATTCTGTCTCGGCTGTCCCTCATAGACTATTCGGATCTCATGCTCCAAATTGCTTTGCAATAAGTCTGACTTTATAAAAATTGAGTTTTCCTGAGTAAAGCCATAATGACTTGCTTCTTCTCCATCTACCCAAACTCCACTTACATCAAGCTCAGAACTAAAGTCAAAGTCAATTGAATCTGTCGTAGCATAGAGCTCAATGGTATTCGTCACCTCTCCCTCAATTCGTCTTTGCCAAGGGTCAATCTCCCACTTACAAACTGCATATTTCCAGTCGTATGATTGCCCCACATCAGATGTGGCACTCTTTGATTCGTGCTGAATGAAACGGCGAGACTCCATTTCTGAAATTTTTTCGACTGACCATTCTTCACCCTGAGCAAGGCATTGAATTGATGCTAACAGAAGTATTACTAAAAGGAACCCTTTGTGCATTTGGTCAAAATACAATATTGTGATTCAAAACCCGAACACTTGGAGACCTACCTTGGTTATAATGACAATTCATTCGTCGATATTATTTTGACTTTCATCGAAAAGCACTTTAAATTCGTAACCTTAACGCAACAACAAAATCGCTATGCAAAAATTCAACTTTAAAAATTCCTTTCTCACCGCCTTCGCCTTTCTCTCAGGCTTAATGGCTTTTGGACAAGGGGTGTGTACACAGTTTTCCTACTACTACGCTGATATTAATTATCCGCAGTCGGGAGGTACAGAAACAGATATCTATTCTGTTACTCTTGATGGAGAGAACGCAATCCTATCTCCAATTGTTGAAGATTTAGGTTACGCTGCGCATATTGCGTACAATCAAATTGATGGATTGATTTATGTTGTAAATGGAAATAACGGCGCAATTAGTACTCTAGACCCTTCAACTTTTGTATTATCTGAGGCGGTAAGCGTTAGTCCGAGTATCTCAATCACTGTTGCTGCCTTCAACGACGAAGGAAATCTATTGATCGGTGGTTCTGCTAACAGTGGTCAACTTTACTCAGTAGATTTTGGATCAGAACCTTACTCCTTGTCAGAATTTTCAGGATCAAATGACATTGAAGGTGGAGACATCACTTTCTCCGAGGCAGGAAATCTCTATTTGGCCTCCAAGCCCGAGGGGAAACTTTACGAAGTTATTCCCGGTTTTGAAAACGACTTGAAAGGAAACGTAGACGGTCAGGTAACCGGTATGGCAACATTTGAAGATGGTGAGAGTGTTATTGTCTCCTCTCGGAACAACGATCGATTCTTAGTGTACAGCCTTGACGGCGAAGTAACAGTAAGTGGAGAGTACAATGCAATTCTCGATGATGAGCCTTTTTCTTTAGAGAATGGCGACATGGCGTCAGGATGTTCTGAGCGCAGCACTTCAGTAGAAGGATGCGATGACCTAAGAACTTATTACATCCACAACGCCCAAGGCGCAGGGCCAGTTATTCTATACGCCGTTGATTTCAACGAAATGGGAGGAGCAAATCTTTCTGTTCTTGTAGATAATCTTGGCGGTGGATCACACATGGGCCTTGGTGAAGATGGCTTCATTTATATTGTCCGTCACAACAACGGAATGCTAAGCAGGGTCAATCCACTCAACCCTATCGTCGAAACCATTGGTCAAATCAATGTTGATGGAGAAAACGTTACCAGCATTCCTGCTGTTGTAGTAGGAGATGATGGATTTGTTTATGTAGGCTCAAGCGCTACGGACATGATTTACAAAGTCAATCCAATGACGGCCGAAGCTGAAGTATTTGGTGAAGGAAATGTCGCAGGTGGAGACTTGGTATTTGTTGGGAATGACCTTTGGTTGGCCAACAGATCACAGGGGCGTTTCTACGAGATCAATGGTGAAGGCCAATTTGATGTGGATGCTGAAGAAATCAATGGTGTTTCTGTTTTGCCTGATGGAAATCTTTTGATTGCAAATGGAAACTTGAACGGTTTGTTCGAGGTTTACGAGCCGGGAACAGGAGCTGCCACAGGCGAAGTATTTGAAACAGGTCTAGCCCTATTCAATGGTGACTTAGCCACTCGTTGTTTCGACGGACAACCCGTATTCCAAGGATGTGATGATTTCCAAACTTATTACATTCATACCCCACTTGGTGGAGGAGACGTAATTCTATACAACGTTGAATTGACCGATTTGGGTGAAGCAAACCTAACAGCAATTAGAACGCTTGATGGAGACTCTCACCTAGGATTGGGTCAAGATGGCCTATTGTACATTGTACGGGTGAGTACAGGGATGATGACTATTCTAGATCTTGATACAGATACTGAAGCTCAAGTTCAGATAAATCTGGATGGAAATAACATAACTAGCATTCCTGCCGTAGTGGTAGGCGATGATGGATTCGTTTATATTGGTTCGGGGAATACAATCTACAAAGTTGAACCGAGCACAGGTGATGCTGAAGTATTCGGAAATGAGAATATTAGCGGTGGAGACTTGGTGTTCGCAGGTGGAGCTTTATGGTATGCAAACAGATCCAACTCTACTTTCTATGAAGTAAATGGTGAAGGCCAGTTTACTGTGGGAGCAGCTGAAATCAATGGCGTTTCAACACTACCTAACGGTAACCTACTAATAGCCGATGGTGACTTAGGAAATACGTTTGAAGTTTATGAACCACTTACGGGAAATGCGACAGGCGAAGAGTTTGATTCTGGCCTTGAGCTTTACTGGGGAGACCTTGCCGGTAGATGCTTTGACAATAACAATGAAGAAGGAGAATGTGAAAACTTCCAGTTGTTTTTAGCGGCAAACGGCAACCAAGACGGAGATATTTACAGAGTCAACCTTGAAGAAGGAACGGTTTCACTAGAGCTACTCCTGGAAGACCTTGGTCGTCCACACATCGCTTATGACGAAAGCAATGGACTTATGTACATCATCTTGGGACCAACAGGGGAAGTAGCAGTTTACGATCCTGTAGCTGATATTTTGACAACCTTCTCTAACATTACGATGGGACAGATGGATATTATTGATACTTACTCTGCAGTCGTAACAAATGAAGGTACCCTATTGGTAGGCTCAAACTTCGGCGTGGTTTATGAAGTTGATCCTGCTACAGGAGCAGCCTCTAACCCAATGGATGCTAATGTTGACGGTGGAGATCTCATTCAAACCAATGATGGTGATGTTTGGGTTATTAACCGGGGTCAAGGACGTTTTTACAACCTGACTGATGGTGTGACTGAATTCGATGTGGAGCTTGACGGAATCTATGGTGCTGCAGTAATGCAAAGCGGAATGATTCTAGTTGGTGACCAAGGAAACCAACTACGAGTTGTAGACCCCGCGGTTCCGGGATTGACAGAAACTATCTTCGAACTTGACTTTTCTCTAACTGCAGGAGACCTTGCTGGTGGATGCGGAGACAACTACGTAGGATTGGAGCAACCTCCTACAGCTGAGAATACAGCTGTGGTGATTGGAGAAGGCGCTACTTCTTTCGTAACATACCCAAATCCAACGGAAGGAATCTCCAATGTTCAAATAGTGCCAGGTTCTTCTGAAAGAGCAGTAATTGAAGTATTCGACATGAGCGGGCGCTCTGTAGCTACTTTACTTAATCAAGATGTACAAGAAGGAAATACTTATAGAATGACCTTTGACGGAACACTTCTTCCTAACGGAGTCTATGTTGTGAAGTACGTTACTCATAGTGAAACGGCAATTCAGAAAATCATGATTGCCAGATAATTTCTAAAAGTTTATACAACCAAAAGCCTTCCCACAACGGGGAGGCTTTTTTTATATCAGTCTAGGTTAATTGACCCCAAACCTTTGCTAATTCAGGGTTCGGCAAAGACTATCACAACAAATTATATCTCGCAATGCCAAAGACTTAAAGAGAAAAATCATCATTCGTCGTATAAATATTGACTTTCGTCGAAATCCGCTATACTTTTGTAACCATAACAAACAATCAAAAATACCAGCTATGATAAAAATTGACATGAAAAAAGGTATGCTTACTGCCTTTACATTCCTTTCGGGAATGACACTCCTTGCTCAAGGAGTCTGTACTAATTTCTCTTATTACTATGCAGATATTAACTATCCTGCATCGGGTGGAACAGAAACTGACATTTATTCAGTCTCACTAGAAGGTGAGGATGCAATTCTCTCAGCTATTGTTGAAGATATTCCAAATGCAGCACACATCGCTTATAATGAGATGAACGGGCTCATTTATGTAGTAAACGGAACGAATGGTTCTATTAGTACACTGGACCCTTCTACCGGAGTTCTATCCGAAGAGGTAAGTGTTTCTCCAAGTGTGGGAATTACAGTTGCTGCTTTTGACGCTGAAGGAAACCTCTTGATCGGCGGATCTGCCAACGATGGAAAAATCTACGTGGTTGATTTGGGATCAAATCCATATACTCTTTCTGATTTCTCTGATGGGAATGATATTCAAGGTGGAGACATCACTTTTGGCGCTTCAGGTAGCCTTTACTTGGCTTCAAAGCCTGAAGGGAAATTATACGAAGTAATTCCAGGTTTTGAGAATACCGTTCTTGGAAATGTAAACGGTGAAGTGACGGGTATTGCCACTTTAGAAGATGGCGGAAGCATTATTGTTTCCTCAAGAAATAATGGACAATTCTTGACATATGATGTAGATGGAGGATTTAGCGAAAGCACTGCATACAACGCCATTCTAAACGGAGAACCATTCACACTTGAAAATGGAGATATGGCTTCAGGGTGTTCTGAAAGAAGTACATCAATTGAAGGTTGTTCAGACTTACGTACCTACTACATGGAAGATGCAGTAGGTGGTGGAAGCGATATCCTTTATTCAGTTAACTTCAATGAAATGGGCGGAGCTGATCTAGTGGAGCTTGGTACTTTTGGTGCTGGAAGCCACATCGGAGTTGGTCCAAACGGATTGATTTACATCGTAAGATACGGCTCTGGAATGCTGACAACTTGGGATCCTGAAACGCTTGCCTCAGTAAATGAAGTACAAATCAACGTAGACGGAAGTAACATCGGTCAAATTCCAGCTGTGGTTGCAGGTGACGACGGATTTGTATATGTTGGATCTCAAGCCGGAGATATCATCTACAAAGTAGACCCTACCACAGGAAACGCTACTATTTTTGGTGAAGCCAATGTTGGTGGTGGAGACCTCGTATTTGTTGATGGTGCGCTATGGTGTGCTAACAGAGGATTAGGTCGTTTCTTTGAAGTAAACGGAGAGGGTGAGTTTGACGTTGCCGCCGAAGAAATCAACGGTGTTGCAAATCTACCCGATGGAAACCTACTGATTTCCAATGGAAACTTAAATGGACTATTCGAAGTGTACGAGCCTGGAACAGGTATTGCTACAGGCGAGACTTTCGAAACAGGTCTGGAACTATTCAATGGTGACTTGGCGAGCAGATGCTTCGATGGAAACCAAGGATCAGAATGCGAAAACTTCCAATTGTTCCTTTCCGCTAATGGAAATCAAGGTGGAGACATCTACCGTGTTACTTTAGGTGATGGTTCTGCTTCTTTAGAACTTCTTCTTGAAGGTCTCGGAGATCCTCACTTGGCTTATGACGAAATCAATGGATTGCTTTACATCGTAAAAGGAAGTGGTGACGTAGCCATCTATGACCCCGTAACAGATGTTTTGAGCACTTTCTCAAACATAGCTATGGGCGACATGAATGTAGCCCAAACTTATGCTGCTGTTGTAACTGAAGAAGGAACACTTCTAGTTGGTTCAGCAAACCAAAACAAAGTCTACGAAGTTAATCCTGCAACAGGAGAAGCCTCAAATGCTGTCGACGTACCGGTTAGTGGTGGAGATATTATCCAAACCAATGACGGCGACGTTTGGTTGATCAACAGATCACAAAATCGCTTCTACAACATCACAGACGGTGTTTCTCAATTTGATGTAGACTTGAATCAAATGTATGGAGCAGCTGTAATGGAAAGTGGAATGATCCTAGTCGGTAATGCAGGAACTCAACTTAGAGTTGTTGACCCTGCTACTGCTAGTGTTACTGAAACTGTATACAACATTGACATCAATGTAAGTGCAGGAGACCTTGCCGGTGGATGCGGTGATGCTAATCCGGAAGTTACTCCTGAACCAGGAGAGTGCTATGTAGCTGAAGCTTTCGATTATGTAGAAGGTGTGCGAAGCAACGGTGGTGCAATAGCTACTAACCGCACTGACTCAACTCAAGCTGAAGGAATGCCTGAAGGAATTGATCAATTGGTATTCGTAACTCTAGGTTACGGAGGAAGCATTAAGCTGGACTTCAACGGTGCAGTTCCAAACCTTGATGGCGATGACCTCGAAGTTGTAGAAACTTCATACGGAAACCCTGGTTGTGACGCTTATCCTGAGTATGCAGATGTTTATGTTTCTCAAAACGGAGTAGACTTCTTCTTCGCCGAAACAGTTTGCAAAAGCGACAATGGAGTAGATATCAGCGCAGCCGGCGATTTTGACTACATTACCGTGGTTGAGATCAGAAACAACGATACGTTGACTTCAACTCCTGATGGTTATGACCTTGACGGTGTAAGAGCAATCTGGAACTGTGAAGGAACGACAGAGGAAGAAAATGAGCCTGGTCAAAGTGAAGGTGACGTTGTTCAATTTGTAACAACTCCTTCTACGATTATCAACTCATACCCGAACCCAACTGAAGGTCAAGCAACAATTGAGTTCAGTGTAGGGCAAACAGAGCGTGCAGTAGTTGAAATCTTCGACATGAACGGACGCTCAGTTGAGACGTTGTTCAACCAAGATGTTCAGGCAGGAAACACTTACCGCTTGGCATTTGATGGTGGTGCGTTGCCTAATGGAATCTATGTTGTGAAATTTGTAACCGAAAGCCAAACGGTTATCGAGAAGATCATGATTGCGAGATAATCTAAAATCTTGTTCATAGCTGAAAAGGAGATCGCCAACATTGGTGGTCTCCTTTTTGCTATTATTGACCTATGAACAAAATTCTTTTTTTGCTATTCAGCTTCTTAGCGATTACCGTCAGTGCCCAAAATCCGGTTATTGAAATCTCAGCGACTGACAATCCCAATGAAATTTCTATCTGTATTGATGAGAGGCATCCACATCGACTCTTGGCAGGCGCAAACATCTACAGCATCTACCTGAGTGAAGATGGTGGGTTATCGTGGTCAGAGAAAAAGCAGTTATCACCATACGGAGTGTGGGGAGACCCTGTGATTATTCAAGATACGACAGGAAGTTTTTACCATTTTCACTTATCAAAAGTCCCTGACGGAAATTGGATTGACCGTATGGTTTGCCAGCGATCAGACGATGGAGGGAAAAGCTTTAATGATGGCAGCTATTTTGGATTGAACGGAGATAAAGCACAGGATAAACCTTGGGCTGTGGTGAATCCCGAAAACAACGAAATCTATGTTACCTGGACTCAATTCGATGAGTACGATTCAAAAGATCCGGCGGATCGATCGAATATTCTATTCTCAAAATCAACTGATAAAGGGGAAACATGGAGCCATCCTATTCAAGTGAATAGTGTGGATGGAGATTGTTTGGATGATGACGAAACTGTGGAAGGTGCAGTTCCGGCAGTCGGTCCTGATGGACAAATTTACGTTGCCTGGTCAGGCCCAAATGGATTGGTATTTAACTGCTCTTTCGACGCAGGTAAAACTTGGGAAGAGGAAGAACTACCAATTGCCGAACATGTGGGAGGGTGGAATATTAACATTCCCGGTATTTACCGTGTCAATGGAATGCCTGTTACAAAGTGTGACCTTTCTGAAGGGCCAAATCAGGGAACCGTTTACGTCAATTGGGCTGATCAACGAAATGGTGTCGACAATACCGACATCTTCCTCTCAAAAAGCACAGACCAAGGATTATCATGGTCGGAGCCGATCAGAGTCAATCAGGACTCATCCCAAAACCATCAGTTTTTTACTTGGATGGATATTGACCAAACCAACGGAAACTTATGGTTTGTCTACCATGACCGAAGAAACGGCGATGACAACGGAACTGATGTTTATGCTGCAGTAAGCCAAGATGGAGGTTCAACTTTTACAGAGGTCAAAATCAGCGAAAGTCCATTTTACCCCAATCCGGAAATTTTCTTTGGTGATTACAACAATATCGCTGCTCATGGCAATGTCGTCAGACCGGTTTGGACGCGGCTAGATGACGAGCAGCTTTCCGTGCGCACCTCGATTATTGATACCTACTCGATTATCAATGAGCAATCAAACTCGCTGACTATCCAAGAAGAAACGAATGGGGAATTGATAATTACGCACTCATTGAAGGGTAAAGTCTCGGTGAAAATACTGGCCTTAACCGGAAATGAAGTACTGAATATTGATAGACGGAAATCAAAAAAAGGCACCTTAAGAATAACGGAAGCTTCCGACTTGAATACGGGTATCTATCTAGTGGAACTTGATAATGGATCAACAGGTGCAAAAGGCCAATGGATCAAGCTTTGATCCAATCGATTTCTTTCTTTAGCAATGCGAGAGTTTTCTCCTCTTCAGACCCTTGTTCAGGATAGAAATCATAAAACCAATTGGCTTCTTTCGGAAGACTCATCAAAATCGACTCTGTTCGCCCATTGCTCAATAAACCAAACCGAGTCCCGCGATCATAAACCAAGTTGAATTCAACGTAGCGGCCTCTTCTGAGTTTCTGCCATTCCTTTTGGGAATTACTAAAAGCCTTATCTCTGTTTTCATTTATCAAAGAGGAATAGACTTCAGGAAAAAGTCTTCCGAGCGCGAGTGAAAATTCCAGAATCTCTGATTTTGACTGATTCGAGTCTTCCGACTCATGGTCATAGAAGATGCCGCCGATTCCTCTTGTCTCATTCCGATGAGGAATATAGAAATAATCATCTGCTTGCTTTTTAAAGCGTGGGTACCAACTCGAATCAAACCGGTCACATACTTCCTTCAGACTTCTGTGAAATTGCTTGGCTTGCTTTTCGACTACATAATGAGGAGTAAGATCTATTCCGCCACCAAACCAATAATCACCTTTATCCGTTTCGAAATAGCGAATATTCATATGAATAATCGGAACATGAGGGTTGTGCGGATGCATAACAATGCTGACACCTGTGGCAAAAAACCACTTGGCATCCATCCCTAGATTCTTGGCCATCATCGGAGTTACTTCTCCTTCTACAGCTGAAAAATTTACTCCTGCTTTCTCCAAGACACTCCCTTCTGACATAACGCGTGTGAGTCCGCCACCGCCGCCTTCGCGTTTCCAGCTATCCTTTATAAACTTACCCGCTCCATCAGTTTCTTCGATTTTCTCGCAGATCAGGGATTGAATCTGACGGTAAGAAGCTTCAATTTCTTTTCGATCAGGTGTAGACATTAGTTCACCCTTTTTATTTCAAAGTCCTCATACTGCAAGATGTAGGCTTCCTTATTTTCAAATTCTTTTCCCGTGGTTGATTTGCCAAAACGGTAAGAGCCGGCCGTTCCCTCCAACTTTAATCGGTCAAATGCCAACGGGAATCCCAATCCCTCTTTTAGAAGAGCTTCACCAAAAAACAATGTCAAATCATACCCCTTAAATCCATAATCAAAATGAGAGGGCTCAGTGCCATATGCCTCACGATATAATTTTAAAAACTGAATAGTCGTAGGACTTTCAAAATCGACGTATGAGGGAACCACCAATCTTAACTTCAACCGATTCTTGTATTCAGCTTCGATATTTTCATAATTGATCCATTTGTCGAGTCCATATACTTGGACTTGGTAGTCGTTTTCGAGCAATGATAACCTCGTCATCACATCACTTACGAAAGCCAAATCGTTAGAGGGTACGACAATCACATTGAGCGTATCCTTTTTCAGAAATTCGACAATTTTGCCTCCCCCTCCTTCTCTATTAAACATGTCTTTCGTGACACTTCGCAATGAATCGGAGTAGATATTATTAAAAGTTGAAACGGCGGTATTGTAGTTATTAATGAATTCCTTTCGCATTGGCCATTCCTTGGGCGACTCACTATTCAACATCAAAACATTGTGATCTTGATGGTTGATAGCAATGTAATTTGCCAAGTATCTGAGTAGTGTCTCTCTCGAGGTCAAAGCTCTCAATAAATAAGGGTTATCCTCAAAGACCTCGTTTGTAAAAGAGTTCGGCGAAACCAAATAGATCTTCTCATCAATGGTCATATCACTCACCAATGCCAAACTAGCCTTGTGCATCGGACCAAAAATCATATCCATTTCACGAAGCTCTTTCTTCTTCAAAGTCTCTCGGGTTCTGACAATATCCTCCCCTACTTCGTAAACATGCAGGTTTGCGCTCAACCCTAACTTCGCTAATGAATCAAGTGCCAATCTCGTTCCCCGATAGTATTCCAACGCAATTTCGGTAAGAATATAAAGGTCCTCACCTTTGGTCAATACTTTTTCAATACTGTCATTTAACTCCAATTCAAAAGGCAACATCAAGGCTAGGTCATACACCTCTTGTGTGCCAACAGGAATATCCAGTTCACTCAAAATTGATTCGCGTTCTTCCGCTGAACGCTTTTCCAGGAACGACTCGGTATAAGTCGGTATAATCAAGTATTGATCTTTTTTTACTCCAAGTGCCAAATCAGGATTCATGGTCAAAAGACTATCCTGAGAAATTCCGTATTGCTTGGCAAGAGAAAAAATCGTTTCACCCGATTGAATCTGATGAACAATGAACGAATCATTTCGAGCAGGCTCCAAAAATTTCTCTTGAACGTTTGAGCTCTTCGCTGAAGGAACTCTCAAAATAACTCCTGTGCTCAAAGTCTGCGCTGATTCAGGGTTCATTTCCATCAGTTCATTCACAGATACTCCATAATCCTTCGAGATGGAGAAAAGCGTTTCTTTCTTTTGAACGGTATGCAAAATGACGTCTCCGTCTACCTTAACTTCTTTTTTCTTGGCTTCTCGCTTATTTACTTCTCCCAGAGGAACGAGTATTTCCTGACCAATTTCCAGACCTTGCTCTGCAGAAGGGTTGGCAGTAACCAAAGCATCCACTGGAACCGAGAACATCTTTGATATCGCATAGAGCGTATTTCCAGGCTCTACATAGTAGAGATAGTAATCGTTTCCATCAATCGTGCGCTGGGCATAATTCTGAGCCGAAACGCCGGAGGCAATCATTGCCGCTACGGCGACAAAGATGAATCTTAACAGTCCGTTTTTTACTCCCATTCTATAGTTGCAGGTGGTTTTGAACTAATGTCGTAAACCACTCGGTTTATGCCCTTAACTCGATTTATGATCTCGTTTGAAATCTTTGCCAATAGTGGATAAGGCAAATGACACCAATCGGCGGTCATTCCGTCTGTAGAAGAAACAGCTCTAAGGGCAACTGCCTTCTCATATGTCCGTTCATCACCCATCACGCCTACACTTTGAACGGGAAGCAAAATCGCTCCTGCTTGCCATACATTATCGTATTCTCCCGATTCTTTCAAGTTTGAAATAAAGATATGATCAACCTCTTGCAAAATACGGACCTTTTCTTCCGTTATGTCTCCTAAAATTCGAATGGCCAATCCGGGGCCGGGGAAAGGGTGTCTCCCCAAGATGGCTTGAGAAATCTCCAAATCCTTCCCTACTAAACGAACCTCATCTTTAAAAAGTGCGCGCAATGGTTCTACGACTTTCAACTTCATAAAGTCAGGTAGGCCACCAACATTGTGGTGACTTTTAATCGTAGCTGATGGTCCTTTTACTGAAACAGATTCGATTACATCAGGGTAGATCGTTCCTTGAGCAAGCCATTTTACATCTTGCACCTCGTGAGCTGCGTCATCAAATACTTCAATAAAAACACGGCCGATGGCTTTGCGTTTTTCTTCAGGATCACTTATTCCCTTCAATGCATCGTAAAAGCGTGACTTGGCGTCTACCCCGCGAACATTCAGCCCCATATCTTGATACGAGTGCAAGACATCCTCAAACTCATTCTTACGCAGAAGACCGTTGTCAACGAAAATGCAATAAAGGTTTTTGCCGATAGCATGATGCAGCAAAACGGCAGCAACCGAGCTATCCACACCTCCGCTCAATCCGAGAATTACCTTATCATCTCCTAATTGAGCCTTTAACTCTGATACGGATTGCTCTACAAAGCTATGAGGTGTCCATGACCCATTGCAACCACATATATCAATCAAGAAATTATGCAGCAGCTGTTTACCGTCAGTGCTATGATACACTTCAGGGTGAAATTGAATTCCAAAAGTGTTTTCTCCTTTTACTTCATAACCTGCGACTTCCACATCATGGGTAGATGCAACGATTCTTGCATGATCGGGTAGAGAAAAAATAGTATCGCCATGAGACATCCACACTTGAGATCCAATGTGAATATCTTTAAACAAAAGAGATTCGGAGTCGATTGATCTCAGATTTGCTCTACCATATTCGCGTTTATCGCTCTTTCTCACTTCTCCTTTACCATCGAGCTGAGCAATGTATTGGGCGCCATAACAGACTCCGAGTACGGGAACTTTCTCGCGATAAAGACTTAAGTCGATCTGCGGAGCTTTTTCATCATGAACAGAAAAAGGACTACCCGAAAGAATTACTCCTTTTATATTAGCAGTGAGTTCGGGAGATTCATGGTAGGGATGAATCTCGCAATAAACATTATGCTCTCTCACTCTACGCGCGATAAGCTGGGTATATTGCGACCCGAAATCCAATATCAAAATGGTTTCTTGCATGGCGGCAAAGATAACGATGTGGAAGTTTTTGGATAACCGTTTACATCGTTGCCGCTTGGTTGTTTTCAACAGGATTTCACCATATTTGGCAAGTGCTGCTGATTTTCGTCAGAATGGTTGATTTATTTATTTTCTTAGCACGGATTTGTTAACCCGAAAAATTTCAAATAGTCATGTCTGCAATTGATAGCAAACCCAGAATTATTACTTCTTTCGAAAAAATAGCTCCTGCTATTCAAGAGCAGATAAAGCTAACTTATCCATACGGATTCAGTGATGAACTCATTCATTTCAATAACAAAGATGGAGACAGAGTGAGCGCTCTTCGATTTGAAACGGATGAAAGAATATACCTCATCAAAATGTCGCAAGCCCGCGCAGAAGAGTTAATCGAAGAAGATGAGGATTACGATGATGATGGTAATCTGAAAAAGACCGTGAAATCTGACTTTGAGGACAAGTATTCTGATTTGGACTACATGCCCGATTCCGATGATGACTCTAGTGACGAAGATGATGACTAGTCTGAACCTTGATTGATTGTCAGTGTTCTCAGTATACCTTTCGACTCACGTTGCATCAAAGGTTTAAGAACGAACAAGTATGGCCAAAAATCCAAAAGCTGAAAAACCCAAAAAAGGTCAGGAATCGGTGTGGGACTACCCACGCCCTCCAAAATTGGAAAAAGTAACTTCTTTGGTCGAAGTATTTTTTGCCGGAAGGCGGATAGCATCTTCAAATAAGGCGCTGAGAATTCTGGAAACCAGCCACCCTCCCACGATCTATATTCCTCCTAAAGACATTGATCAGGAGGTGTTGACTAAGTCAAATCAAACTACTTTTTGTGAATGGAAAGGCAAGGGAAACTACTACCACTTGGAGTTGGGAGAATTGAAAGTAGACAATGCCGCTTGGTATTATCAAGAACCAAAGGCTGCATATTCGGAGCTGAAAAATCATATCGCTTTTTATCCCTCTAAAGTTGAAGCTTGCTTCATCGACGGCGAAAAAGCTGAAGCTCAGGAAGGAGACTTTTACGGTGGTTGGATTACCTCAAAAATCGTTGGCCCATTCAAAGGAGCGGCAAATACCTTTGGATGGTGAGTTGTCTCTTTTCCCAAAAACCTTTAAATCCTGCTTCAATCGCGGGATTTTTTTGTTTTTTACACCCACAAAAACCATCTACATGAAAAAGTATCTTCTACCTCTCATTCTGCTATCACTTACTTTCTCAGGATTAGCTCAAGACTCTGATAGCCCTTTATGGCTGAGATACCCCGCGCTCTCTCCTGATGGAAGCACTATTGCTTTCGCATATCAAGGAGATATATACACGGTTTTAATTTCAGGAGGTGAAGCCAAAAGACTTACTATACACGATGCTTACGAGAGTGAACCCGTTTGGAGTCCCGATGGAAAGCATATTGCATTTTCATCTATGCGATACGGAAATAAAGATGTTTTCCTAATAGAAGCCGAAGGGGGTTCTCCAAAAAGGTTGACCTTTCACTCTGCTGACGATGTAGCCTTCGATTTCAGTCCTGACGGTAAAAAGGTTATTTATGGATCTTCGAGAGTTGATGATTCTGAGTCAGTACTTTTTCCATCGGGAGTTCTACCTGAATTGTATTCTGTTCCTGCAGAAGGTGGAAGAGAAGAACAAATCTTGACAACACCTGCCATCGCGACCAAATACAACGAGTCAGGAGATATGATCATTTTCCACGACCGAAAAGGCTACGAAGACAAATACCGCAAACACCATGTATCCTCTGTAACCAGAGATATTTGGACCTATAATTTCGATAATGAAGAATACAAAAAGCTCACATCTTGGCGTGGAGAAGATCGCGAGCCGGTTTGGGGAACTGCAAATCAAGTGTTTTTTACTTCTGAAAGATCGGGCTCTTTCAATGTCTGGAAAGGAACTCTGTCAGGAGATTCCCTCACTAATTTAAAGCAAGTAACCAATCTGGATAAACATCCCGTTCGCTCACTTTCGAGGGCCGATAATGGAATGCTATGTTTTAACTATGCCGGTGAAATCTACACCCAATTGGAACCGCAACAACCCAAGAAAATCAATATTACTATCAGAACGGACCGACGCTACAACGAAGCTGTAGTAGAGTTGATTAATGGAAACGCGAGTGATTTTGAGGTTTCCCCAAATGGAAAAGAAATAGCCTTCATCGTGAGAGGAGAAGTATTCGTAACTGCCACAGACTATTCGAAGACGAAGAGGATAACCGACACTCCTGAACAAGAGCGAGGACTTGACTTCAACAGCGACGGCTCGAAATTGCTCTACAACGGTGAGCGTGACGGCAGCTGGAATGTTTATGAAGCCAGTCTGGGTAGAGAAGAAGACAAGTATTTTTACAATGCAACCATCATTGAAGAAAAGCCAATCGTCAATACTGAGGCTGAAGAATTTCAAGCCAGCTACTCGCCAAACGACGAGGAGGTAGCTTACCTTGAAGAGCGAACTACCCTTAAAGTGATCAACCTCAAATCGGGAATGACCAGAACGGTAGTACCTGGTGAATACTCTTATTCTTATTCAGATGGCGACCAATATTACACCTGGTCACCCGACTCAAAATGGTTACTCGTTCAGTTTTTTGACAACAATCGCTGGAATGATCAGGTGGGACTGGTAAAGGCAACCGGGGAAGAAGATCCGATCAACTTAACCAAAAGTGGGTATGGAAATAGTCGGCCCAAATTCGGCATGAAAGGCGAAGTGGTTTATTGGGCGTCCGATAAGGCAGGATTTCGCTCACATGGAAGCTGGGGCAGTCAAAGCGATGTTTATGCTCTCTTTTTAACAGAAAACGCTTTCAAGAAATTCACATTAGACAAAGCCGATTACGAACTTTGGAAAGAAGAGCAGAAAGACAAAAAGAAGAAAGAGGAGAAGGAAGAAAAAGACGAAGAGGACAAGAATAAAGACGGGGATGATGAAGACGAAGAGAAAGAAGAGGTAAAGGACATCACTGTTGACTGGGAAGGACTGGATGACCGTAAGGTTCGATTGACCATATTCTCATCATTCCTCGCCGACTTTGTCTTGGACAAAGAGGGTGAAAACCTCTATTTCATGGCAAGTACAGGAGAAGGATTTGACCTCTGGAAAACTCAATTTAAAGACAAGGAGACCAAGGTTTTCACCAAGTTGGATGGAGGCTATTCAGATATTCAGTTTGACAAAAAGTTCGAACACCTCTTCGTCAATTCAAAAGGTAGCTTGAAAAAGATCACCGTCAAAGACGGAAAATCTGAGAGTGTTTCGTTCTCATCTGAGATGAATCTAAACACTGATGGAGAAAGAGCCTATCTTTTCGAACATGCTTGGAGACAGTTTAAGAAGAAGTTCTATTTGGAGGATTTGCATGGAGTAGATTGGGATTATTACAAAGCCGAATATGTTAAATACCTACCATACATTAATAACCCGTATGATTTTGCCGATATGCTATCTGAAATGCTGGGTGAAGTCAACGCCTCTCACACAGGTGGAAGATATAGATCCAGTGACAAAAAGGGAGACAAAACTGCCTCTTTGGGCTTACTTTATGACGAAACCTATCAAGGCGATGGATTGAAAATTGCCGAGGTATTGGGGAAAAGCCCCGTGATCAACGAAGAAGGGAAAGTGAAAAAAGGAATTGTGATTGAAAAAATAAATGGCGAGACAATCCTAAGAGATGAAAATTACTACCCGCTATTCAATCGAAAGACCGGAGACAAAACGTTGATTTCTTATTTCAACCCGGAGTCCGGAGAAAGATGGGATGAAGTAGTAGAACCAATCGGTCGATGGGAAGAAAACCAATTGCTCTACGAGCGATGGATTGAAAGTCGCGAGGCTCAAGTAGACAGCCTGAGTGGAGGAAAAATCGGCTACGTACACGTGAGAGGAATGAATTCATCCAGCTTTCGCGAAGTGTACGAGAAGGCCCTTGGAAAACACAATAAAAAACTAGGTCTCATTGTCGACACCAGATTCAACGGTGGTGGCTGGCTACATGATGATTTGGCGACCTTCCTCAGTGGTGAAGCTTATCTACAATTTCTACCTCGAGGTCAGGACAATATGGGTGGTGAACCTTTGGGGAAATGGACAAAGCCAAGTTGCGTATTGATGAGCGAAAGCAATTACTCAGATGCACACATGTTTCCATATACGTACAAGTTTTTTGAAATTGGAAAACTGATAGGAACTCCTGTTGCAGGAACGGGAACGGCCGTATGGTGGGAACGCATGCAAGACGGAACCGTATTTGGAATTCCTCAAGTGGGAATGAAGGATGTACGCACAGGCGAATTGATGGAAAACAATGAGCTTCAGCCGGACATTCTAATCTACAACGAGCCAGGCATGGCATCACAAGGGGTTGACCAACAGTTGGAGGCAGGTGTAAAACACTTGTTGGAAGTTGCCGCAAAGAAAGAGTAGTCTCGATATTACAACACTATGATAACTCATACCTTCGCGGCATGAAAGTATTATTCGTTTGTTTGGGCAATATTTGCCGAAGCCCTATGGCTGAAGGAGTACTGCGTACAAAAGCAAAAGAACGAGGCATTTCTCTCGAAATTGACTCTTCCGGCACAGGCGACTGGCATGTAGGAGAAACTCCCGACAAAAGGGCTCAACAATGTATGAATGAGCGAGGGGATGATATTTCTGATCTTCGGGCGAGGCAATTCAAAAAGGCTGATTTCAATTATTACGATCGCATCTTTGTAATGGATAGGAGCAACTACCAAAATGTGGTTGCCTTGGCAAACGATAGTGCGCAAAAAGAGAAAGTAGAACTCTTCTTGAACTTGAGTCAGCCAGGAGAAGATCGCGAAGTTCCCGATCCTTATTTTGGAGGGAACGAAGGCTTTAAAAAAGTTTACGACATGCTAGATGAAGCGGCAGAATCATTCTTGAATCAAGTTGATGAGTAAACTAGGAAAACTCCACCTCATACCTACCCTCTTGGGCGAAACGAATCCCGAAAGGGTCGTTCCGGAGGAAGTCTTGGAAGTGAGTCGCGACTTGATTCATTTTATTGCTGAAAACGAAAAAACAGCGCGACGCTACTTGAAAAAGGCGGGAACGAGAATTCCTCTAAACGACTTGGTTTTCTATCCTTTAAACAAGCGGACAGAGTCTACTGAGATTCCTCAACTCATCAAGCCATTGCTGGAAGGAACTGACATGGGTCTCATCTCTGAAGCCGGACTAGCAGGAATAGCCGATCCGGGTGCCACAGTCGTCGAACTCTGTCACAAAAAAGGAATTCAGGTGATTCCGCATACCGGTGCCTCTTCGATCATCTTAGCGTTGATCGCCTCAGGATTCAACGGACAGCAGTTTACCTTCCATGGGTACTTGCCTATTGACCAGTCAGAACGCAGAAAGGCCATCAGGTCTATGGAAGCTCATCAACGAGATACAGGATATACGCAGATTTTCATGGAAACGCCGTTTAGAAATGAAAAGCTTTTTGAAGAATTGATTCAAGTTTGTCATCCTCAAACACTACTGTGTATTGCTCGAAATATCACTACTGAGAATGAAATGGTGAGAACCCTTCCTGTTCAAAACTGGAAAAAGAATAAGCCGGCTTTGCACAAGCAGCCATGCATATTTGTCATTGGAAACTTGCGTTGATCAATCTTTAGCCAGCTCCAGTACTTCGATTTGATACACCACAGTAGTGTAGGGCGCAACTCTGCCGTCTGCACTTCCGGAACTACCAAAGGCAAGCCATGAAGGAAGAATGACTTCAGCCTTTTCGTGAAGGTGCATTTGCGACATTGCGATTTCCAACCCTTTCAAAACTTGATCCTCATTTCCATAGACAAATCGCAAGGGAGCTGCCATTCTTCTAGAGTCATCAAAGACCTTTCCCGCTAGGTTTCTCCCTTGATAGTGAATGACAATTTCCTTTCCTCTCCTTACTGCTGTGGTATCTCCCTTTAGTATCGTTCTGAAATATGCTCCACCTATTTCGCGATAAGCAGAAGCAACGGTATCTATGCGCATAAGTGAATCGAGTCCGACCAGCTCTTGTAGGCGACTATCCTCCAGCTGTCGTTGTGTTCGCATCCGATCAATTCGCAGGTGGTAAATTAATGTATCCTGATAAGGAAGATCGGTATTCAAAGTATCGCGCAAGGCGGTGACCATTTCAAGACTATCGCCCACTGATCGGCTTTGAAGGAAATCTCGCAAGGGATCACCTCCTCTTTTTACGAATTGATCATAAACGTAGGCTAGCGTATCTGAGCGATGAAGGGGAGTGACCAAAACCTCCACGAAGTACTGCTCTGCTGAATCAAGCGATTGTTCATTATCTGCAAAAGAGAGGAGCTTCCACTGCAGACCTTTGTCCGTTACGTTGTACTTAGGAGGCGATTTACAGGAGAGGAATAAGAGTATAAGGCTAGTCCAAACTAACCAATGACAAATCGTAGAAAAGCGCTGCATTGGAAGGTATTTTGTTTTGATCGCCTGTGAGTCCGTAGCCGAGGTAAGAAGGCAATATAAGTCTTGCACTATCTCCCACTGACAAAAGGGTAACAGCTTCATGAAGGCCGGATACAACATTACCTTCTCCTACTTTAAAGATCACAGGACCACTTAGATTAGTATCGCTAACCCTGGTTCCATCGAGCAAATGCAAACTATAAGAGATAGAAACGACATCTCCTGATTTGGCATTCACCGTATCATCCTCAAGATGATAGATATCGTAACGAATTCCCGTTTTGGTTTCTTTCATTTCCCAACCCGATTGAGCAATGAATTGGTTGATGAGATCAGCTTCTTTGCCGACCTTGCGTTTATTGGCTTCGATTAGCTCGTCTTGAGTAGGCATTCTTTGCTGAGATCCCTGTTTTGAATCGCTGCAAGACGCAGCAAAGAGAAGTGTCCAAAGAATAAGGAGCGTTGCTATTCTCATAAGTCAATGGCTTCTAGTTGAAATCCCGCCTTGGCAACTGCTTCAAATTTTGCGATGGTCTCCGCCAGACTAAGATCACTACGCCCACCTGCAGCCATTTTGTGCCCACCACCTTGAAAAAGAGCCGATGCAATTTTATTCACCTCTACTTTTCCTTTGCTTCTAAGCGAAAGCTTGATGTATCCATCTCTTTCGTAGAAAAATCCGGCTACATGAATTCCCTCGATCGAAAGGGCATAATTTACAAGTCCCTCCGTGTCGCCACTATGGTAGTTAAAGCGTTCCAATTCTTCTTCGCTAAGCGAAATGTAAGCAGCACCGGTTTCTCCAATCACTACCGTCTTTTCACTTAAAGCGTAGCCTCTGAGCCTTAATTGATCCAAAGAAGAATTGTCATAGACTTCGTTGTAAACTCTCACATGATCAATTCCGGTAGACATCAGAGTCGCCGCTATTCTCATGACTTCAGGCGTAACGGAAGAAAAGCGAAATGAACCCGTATCGGTCACCAATCCGGTGTACAGACAAATGGCTGAGTCGGCATTGATTAATTTTTCATCATTCATTTCAGCTGCCAGTCGATAGATCATTTCTGCGGTTGAACTGGCATCGCTATCTACGAAGTACTGATTGGCAAAGTCGTCAGGATCCTGATGGTGATCAATCACGTATTTTGGCTTGTCTGATTTCATCACCATCTCCTGAAAAGCACCCATGCGGGAAGGATGGTTAAAATCAAGACAAAAAATGAGATTACAATCTTTTATGGCTTTTTCAGCTTTGTGAGGTTGGTGGTCGCAATCGATGATTTGATCACAAGCGGGCAACCACTTCAAGAATTTCGGAAAATTATCAGGAGCTACAACCACGGCTTCCACCCCTTTCTGTTTTAGAAAGTGATAAAATCCAAGTGAAGAGCCTATTGCGTCCCCATCAGGGCCTTTGTGCATTGTGATAAGCACTTTTGGCTTTTGTTCTAAAAGGCTTTTGAGCTCTGCGGGATCAACTTTATTTAACATGGCTGCAAAGGTAATGACCTTACGCTTAAACGTACTCTTTTACCCAAGGGAATAGTCGATCAATCCACTCGTCAGAATTTTCAACCAGGAAATCTAAAAAGGCCTGAGTAGCAGGGGTATGCTTTTTTCCTTTGAGCCAAACCAAACTCCACTGCCCTTTTAGCGGAAGCTTGGAGTGATTGATGATTTGAAGTTCGTTGTGTTGAAGCTCTAATCGCGTGCTATAAATGGAAAGAAATGAAACACCAAAACCAGCGAGAATGAGCTGCTTTACTGCTTCATTCGTCACGAGCTCCATGCTAATATCGGGTTCAACACCTTCTTGGTGGAGAAATCTATCCATTCTTTTTCTCGTTCCCGATCCTCTTTCGCGATAAATGAATGGAAGCTTCTTTAGATGTTTCGCAGTCAATTTTCCTTTCGGAAGCTCAAAGTCCACAGGGTTAGCGGGACCTGCCAGGATTAATGGATTTGGCAAAAAATCAATTTTACTGTAAGAATCAAGAGAAGTACTTGAAGTAGCAATCATAAAATCTGCTTGGTAGTCCAATAGTGCAGCTTCACTTTCGCCTCTCTTGGATACATCCAGAGATATTTTGACTTCGGGATAAGCCTTTTTGAATTCTGCCAATATGGGCGGAACGAAGTACTTACCGGTGCTGACCACAGAAAGCTTCAGTTTCCCGCTGACCTTTCCCTTTTTAGTGGTCATCCGCTCATCGAGCTCTTCTGTCTTTTTCAAGATTTCTTTGGCCAGCTCTGCGAATTCCCTACCGGTTTCGGTAATGTGAATTTTTCGTCCGATTACTTCAGTAAGCGGTAAGCCAACTTGAGTTTGAAGAAGTTTTAATTGAGATGAAACAGCCGGTTGGGTGAGATGAAGGTCTGCAGCAGCCTCGGTCACACTGTCTCGCTCGGCGACCTTCAAAAATACCTTCAACTGATGAAGAGTAAAATTCATAAGATTCACTTATATGAATCATAAATATATTGAATATATCCGAACGAATAAATAATTTAACTTTGATGTGTAGAAAAAATGATAGTGTTGCGATACTTGAAAGAAATTGCGACGAATGCTATCTTCTTTTACAGTCGGGTGATTAGTGAACTGCGCTTACTAAAGTAAGCGCAGTTTTCATTTAATCAAAGTCGACATCGCTGTGATTGGCGTTGATTATAATTCGTTTTCCCAATACTTTTTCATTGATGCGGTACTCTTCGGTATGCATCTCTTCTGAGTGGTAATTCACCAAACTTATAACTGAATGTGGAATTGAAATATCCGTAAACCCACCTTCCAGGTCCATCCGAAACTCACTCCAAGGGCCTGATTCGAAAGTGATATCAGAAAATTGACCGTCAATTTCTATTAGCGTTACGCTCTTACTCACATTTTCTATTTTCAAATCAGAATGCTGAGACTTCACAAATAACTCTCCGTTTAACTCATTAATCCTAGCATCTGAAAATTGGAGATCTAATTCTACATCAGTTAATTTTTCCGCCCTCAAATCACCGTGTTGTATATCCAATTCAGCTTTCTGAACTGACTCCAATCGAAGATCACCAAACTGCATCTTAATTTGGCTGTCTTTACCTTTTACCACGCCAACATACATATCTCCATGTTGAATTCGAGCAATAACTTTACTCTCCGTACCCTCAATCCATACATCTCCAAATTGATTGACAACTTCGATCATGGTATTTTCAGGAATGAGGACAGTATAGTCTATGGACATTTCCTCTGTAGAAATTCCATCCAAGTCACTTATGGTTCTTAATTCCACCCTATTCCCAATTTCTTTTATATCAATTCTGACTTTGTCTCTGACTTTCTCGTAGTTCCGTTTATTTGATGGAACAACATTAATCTCTACTAAGATTTCGATGATACCGCTATCGTGGGTGTTGATCTTTATATCTCCGAAAGAATTCTTGATACTCAATTCAGGATTTCCTCCTGTTTTGAATGATCTCTCCACTTTCTGATCGATCTGGGCATTTACCCCAATGAACAGAAGGAGAAATAAGCCAATGGATAAAATTGTTTTCATGGTGATCAGCTTAATTGTTCTTGTTTAATTTTTTCTAACTCTTCTACTATTTTCAACCTGAGCCTGAAGTTTTCGATCATGGCCAAGACCACTCTATCGTCTGTACCGCTTCGGTATAGCTCCCTTTCCAGATTTTCGTATTCCTCATTTAATGAAGCCAATTCCTCAAAGAGGATTTTTACCTCTATATCTGTTTCCGACATTTCTTGAAGTTCAGCGTACTTTTCTTCTAATTGAGATGTGTAATACAATTCGATGTCAGCCATATCTGATGAAACATCGCTCAAAGCCATTGATCCGTATTGAACATCAACGGGACTATTAAATCGAGGAAGTAGTAAACTTCCACCCGCTACTAGCAAGACAATGATAGCTGCGGCAACACGCCAAAACCCTTGCCGATTCTCATTATCATGTTTTCTTTTTTCGAGCTTCATCACAAAACGGTTCTCATGCCCCAAGGGCATCGGTTCCTCATCAAAGGAATCCCGCTCTTTTTTTATGAATTTTTCAAAATCAGACATATGTTTCGTTTACCAATTCAATAATTTTATTCTTAGCTCGGGCATACTGCGCCCGAGATGAAGCTTCCTTTATCCTCAGCTGCTTTGAGATGGATTTGTGATCCATATCCTCAAAGAGGTGAAGTGAGAAAACGACTCTGCAGCCTTCCGGCAAATCTTTCATCGCTCTTTTAATTCGATCAACGTCGTAATTACCTTCTCCGTTTTGATCATAGCTTTGCTGACTGCCATCGATTTCTGCATCCATATCAAAAGGAACTTTACGTTTCTTTAAGTGATCCAAGCATTTGTTTATGGCAATCCTACAAATCCAACTAGACAGCTTAGAATCTCCGCGGAAAGAATCAATCCGATCAAACGCTTGAATGAATGCCTCTTGCATAAAATCTTCTGCTTCATGAGGATCATTCAAAATTCTGAGGCAAGAAGCATAAACCCTGCGGCAACATGTATTGTACACTTCAGTCTGAACCCTACGGTCACTTTTTAACTGTTTTTTTATCAGGCTGATTTCCATCCGGTGGTTAAAGGCTTCAAGAGTTTGACGAGTAAAGATGTCGTTTTGCTACAAGAGACGAAAATAATTTGGAGAAATGCAATAAGACTTCTCCATATTCTGATCTAAATCAACAACATAGAGCATTTTTAGAATACTCCCTTTGCCTCAAAGCTTAACTGAAGTACCCGAGCTTTCTGCTAAAATGGCGGAGATGACTTGATTGTAAGTCGCAACTTTAGATAATCAGCCCGAGCTATCACTCCACTCCCAACTGACTATTGACTACTTCGTAAATGAGCAATTGACGATCCAGCACTTCAGCGTACTTCACGGTTTTTTTAGTAGGATTGATCATCTTGGCTCGGTCTATCCATTCGATTGCTACTCGGGGCTGTCCAAGAATTTCTGAAGCCAAGGCCATATTGAAAGATGCGCGATGACTCACTTTGGCTTCTTCAGAATCAGTCAGTTCTCGCCATGAGTTTGCAGCTTCTTCCCAATCACCGGTCAATTCGAGCTTTTCCGCTATCTGCTCCAATTCAGTTGAGCCCAGACTAAAGTACTGTCGGTAGTCAGGCTCCCAGTGCGGTGAAATTCGCTCAAAATAATCGTAAGCGGCCATACCCGACACATCCATCAAGCCCATGTCTTCATCCTTAAATTCTTGGATCTCTTCTTCCGAATAAGCTACTCGGCCAAAAACTCGCTCATAGTTCTCTTGGTATTCATCTATCATCTGTCCGGTTGAGGAATCGTAGAATCGCCAGAAAAGTGACATACTCACTTCGCTTTCTTTGGAAAACTCGGGTACTTGTGTTGGCATGCCGCTCCCATCGGTCACCGAAACTACGCTGACAGATCCGGAAGTGCGGATGACCATATTGTGTCCGTCAAGAGAAATGATACCATCCAAATCATAAATTTTGGAAAGGCTCTCTATTTCAGCTTCGCTAAAAGGTTTTGCAGCGAATTCTTCATTACTTACGTCTGATTCATCGATCTCAATTTCTACGAATTTGAATCGCCCCATTTTTTCGCAAAGCTTCTTCAAATTCTCGATGGTCATATTGGCCGATTTGTTGGGGATATTCTTCAATTCACTGTAGGGAATACCATTGGTATAAACCGAACAAACCGTTTTTGGAGTTGTACTTCTTTGAGCCACACCTACCACATAGATAGGTGATGGCACATATCGATTCGAAGGTTTAATAAACTCAGTATAGTGGTAAGTAGTATTGCAACCGCCAAGTAAGATTAAGAGGAAAACGACGTTAGTCAATAGAATTTTCTGCATGAGCTCAAAATTAAGAATAGAAGGGATTCAAAGTTTGTTTTGTTTATTTTTGCCGCGAATGAAAAATTTCCTTTGCCTTACCGTACTTGTATCGACTGCTATAATATTTAGCTCATGCAGCAAGAAGTGTGATGACCCGGACGTTCAAGCAATCAATGCACTATACTTTGAACTTGACCAAAGTTCCGATGGCTTTACCAATGAGGCTTTGGATGAAATATTCATTGTTCGTTTCATTCCTTTCAGCGAACCTTTGCTGGCCGATACAGTATTTTTGAATGGAAATTACCCCTCGGGAAGAGGTCGATTTTACATCAATGACGAATATCCATTCGTTAATCGTCAGTCCCCATATTTTACCATATACGGCTACACTATAGTGGATCCCACAACAAGTTATGGAGGTGTTATAGAAAATATTGAGCTAGAGGGTGAATACGACGGTGATTGTGATTACAACAATATTTCCAAACGATTTACCTTCAATAATGACACGGTAAATATGGGTGGAACTCAAGATTTTTATCTAGTTACACCTTAAGCCCTTAGGCATTTCGGATACATATCTTCCTAATTTTCGACGGTATTAATCATTACCTTTGCCGCCTTAAAACCACTGAAAATTTAACCCAATGAAAGAAGTATATATCGTTTCTGCCGTGCGAACTCCGATAGGAAGTTTTAATGGTAGTCTCTCATCTGTAAGCGCCACAAAACTTGGCTCAACTGCAATAAAAGGCGCACTTTCAAAAATCAATCTTTCCCCTTCTGAAGTAGACGAAGTACTGATGGGTTCTGTCCTTCAAGCAGGTTTGGGGCAGGCTCCTGCCAGACAAGCGGCAATGTTTGCCGACATCGGTGACCAGGTACCCTGTACAACTGTGAACAAGGTCTGCGCTTCAGGTATGAAGGCTATCTCGCAAGGCGCTCAAGCCATAATGCTCGGCGATGCCGATGTAGTAGTGGCAGGTGGAATGGAAAGCATGAGTCGCGTCCCTCACTACCTTCCGGGTTCGCGAATGGGAACTAAACTAGGCAACATAACGATGTTGGACGGAATGGTATTCGATGGCCTGACTGATGTTTACGACCAGAAACACATGGGAACCTGCGGAGACCTCTGCGCCAAGGAGTACGACATCACTCGTGAAGATCAAGACAATTTTGCGATCCAATCTTACGAGCGTTCGGCAAAAGCTTGGAAAGAAGGAAAGTTTGCTGACGAAGTTGTTCCCGTTGCCGTACCTCAAAGAAAAGGTGACCCGATCGTGGTTTCAGAAGATGAAGAATACAAGAATGTAAGGATGGAAAAGATTCCTGCTTTGCGTCCGGTATTTACCAAAGACGGAACCGTAACCGCAGCCAATGCCTCCACCTTGAACGACGGAGCCGCTGCTGTGATCTTGATGAGCAAAGAAAAAGCCGAGGCTTTAGGTGTAAAACCCATTGCTAAAATCGTAAGCTACGCTGATGCGGCTCGCGAACCACAATGGTTTACCATGGCTCCTTCCAAGGCTATTCCCAAGGCATTGAAAAAAGCGGGATTGGAAAATTCCGATATTGACTTTTGGGAGTTGAACGAAGCTTTCTCAGTAGTGGCTTTGGCCAATATGAAAGAACTCGGACTTAATCCTGAGAAAGTAGATGTAAACGGTGGAGCTGTCTCTCTGGGACATCCTCTGGGATGTTCGGGAGCGAGAATCATCGTAACCCTTATCAATGTATTGAAGCAAAACAATGCCAAACGCGGATGTGCAGGAATCTGCAATGGCGGTGGTGGAGCTTCGGCAATGGTAATTGAACTAGTAGACTAGCTATATCGACATAAATAGAATAAAAAGGGCGGCCAATTGGCCGCCCTTTTTTGTATCAAAAATCAGCTTATTATTGCTTAATCAGCTTTTCAGAGAAAGTAGATATTCCATTGGATACTTGGAATAAATACACCCCTGCATCTAAATCACTAATATCATACCGCAACATTTGTGTTCCGTCAATAACATGTTGTTCTTCTTTGACCATGCGTCCTTGAAGGTCGTAGAACGTGGCAATGTAGACTCCCGAATTACCTGAATCCAGCTTCACTGTCATTTCGTTGTTAGCCGGATTCGGGAAGAGTGTCATCGAATCCGAAAGATCCGCGTAATTCTTCGTAGCTACGTTCCAGTTGAAGAAATCAAAATCAGACCATGCGCCAATGATAGAAGTAGTACATCCACAGCGCACTCTCCAACGGTATTGTTGTCCGTTTTGGAGCTGGCTGGATGGAGCTAAAAATGAGCTGGCGTTGGGCTGGAAGGTAGTAAATGAGGCCAATCCGGAAGCTGAAGCCAAACCTCCTTGAATTTGACAACCTATCGAACCGGGAATAGGATCCCACTGCAATAGCACACCGTTGATTTGTGTCGTGGTAGTCAGATTCTGTGCTACAGGGTAAGGCTGAGCACAAGGCACCGTACCACCATCTATACAAAAAGAGTGGGTAGCAAAATCACCATAATCGGCACCTGGCGCAGTCATTTCAACAAGAACGGTTCCGTCATCATCTAGTATTTGATAGTCTCCATCAAAACCGCAGCTAGTGTAAGATGCACCGCTCATACCATCACCAAACGAATCAAAAATCGTGAATGTGTAGCACCCTTCTGCCAAGCAGAATATTTCAGAAACAGTTGTTCCGTCAGCATCGCCGGGGTATCCGTCTCCCGTTGCTAAAACATTGCCCGTAGCATCACTCACAAGTTCCCAGCTAACCTCATTTGGCCAGCAGTCAAATGTTAAATCCAGTTGAGCCGAGTTGGCATCAATTGCAGCTTCAAGACTCGAAACTCCTGAATTATTGGAGGCATTCTCATCTGATCCTCCGTTGGGATTCGACACGGTAACTTCATAGTCGTAAAGTCCCGATTCGCTGATATTCAAAACAGGCAGACTCACAGACTCATTCGAGCCTGACACTAAACTACCTGTCCATTCGATTGATCCCAGTGAAGATCCATTAAGTGAGTAAGCAATAGTAAGTGAGGTAAGTGTATTAACTCCGGCATTGCTAATTTGAACAGAAGGGTTGAAAATCTCCTGGTTGCAGAAAAATCCTGAAACTCCATCTACTGATTGCACAGCTGCGTCAAGATTTGCACTCGGTTGGTTGGGGTTGTACCCGTCAAGCGTTGTTGGGTTTAAACCGAGTGGGTCAAGCCAATCACTCAATCGACTTGAAGAGCTACTACCATTATCCCAGGAAACGTCGAAACGGCCGTAGTAATCATACGTTCCATTGTTTACTGTTCCTGAGCAAGCCGCCAGCCCGCCATAAAGCTGACCAACGATTCTTTTGTTTTGATCAAAGATTGGAGATCCCGATGAACCAGGCTCGGTTACACCCCACTCCCATTCATTGATCCACCAAACCTGAGCACCGCCTGCAGTGTCATAGAAAGGAGAATCTTCTTCGCGGCAAATTTTCTTAACATCTCCGCTTGGGTGATGAATTCCCGTAATCTCGTTGGGAATATTTCCACTATTGTCCCATCCCGCAAAGTAGACGTTGTAAGAATTTGGAATCGTGCTATTCAATTCCCAAAGCGCCACGTCTGAAGCTGAATTACTTGCTCTTAAAGTAGCGCCACTGATTTGGGCTGTTGTAGGGCCATTACTGCTATTCGCAGTTGTAGCACAGCTCGTGGTTGCCGACTCATATCCAAATAGGAATGATCTTCCTCCACCACCTGAAGTACCACAGTGATTTGCAGAAAGGAAATAAGGCGTACCATCATTGGCGGTATTGTTTACTAAGGCGCCACTGCAAATACCTGAACCATTTATTAGAATTATTGCGACAGAGGCGATAGGATCATCCCATTCTCCGGGAGCACCGAAAGGGTTACCAGGCAATTGGGAGCATCCCGTGTCATAATTACAAGATCCACTGTCGTTCAACCCCTTTGCAGTGCCATGCAGAGCATCAACAAAATGTTGAGCAACTTGTCGATATCCCTGAACTACATGTCCGATCGTGAGCTTCGAATCATAAGTAGAATCTGAAGGTCTGAAATACTCAACTACGATTTTTGTGGCAGGAATAGGTAAGGTAGAAAGCAATAGATCAGGCTGGTTGTTTGCGGCAGTGTAAGCTCCGTCATAAAACTTTCCCTCACTATCAAATACATGCACATATTCGCCAGGCCCAAGATCAAACTCTTGGAAAAAGACGTTCATCGTCAGTGCATCCTTAGAGATGAACTCTACCTGATATACTTCACCTTCGGCAGTAGAAGTAATAGTAGCAGATTGAATTACATCAAGATTGACAATGTGTTCGTGACCGAATCGAAATGGACCAACCTTATTTGCCATATTAATGGCATCCTCAGATTTTAATTGGTCAATATCCACCTTTGGCAGTGTTACTTTTTCTATTTCCAATTGAGTTTTGGATTGCCATCCATATGGCTCTCCAACATCTGTGGTCTGTGCAGAAGAAGTGTTGGGAAAGCCAATAGCCGCTACGAATAGCAGTGCGACTCCCGCTTTAGTCAAGATATTATATCTCATATTTATTGATTATTGAATGATTAGTTTGGATTGGAATACTTTATTTCCCCACTGAGTTGTCAAGAGGTAAATCCCTGAATGGTAGTCGGTAAAATCAAGTTGAAGCGTATTGGCACCTTTTGATAAAGCAACATTTTCCTGAAGGACCAGCTTGCCCGTAATATCGAATAGCGATATCACTCCATTCAAAGACTCATCGGAATTCAGAAATAATTGAGTAAATCCATTTGTGGGGTTAGGAGCAACAACAACCTCTTGATCAGAATCTACATTGGAAGATGAAGCTCGGGCCTCAAGCGCCGAAGCAAGTGAAAACTGATCATATTCACTCCAAGAGCCAGCTATTAAAGGATTGTTGGAACAACCGCATCTTACTCTCCATTGGTAGTTTTGACCTGCTTGTAAGCTATTGTTTCCTACAAAGTATTGCGATGCCTCAGGTTGACCAATAGTGATCGAGGCATTTCCGCCGCCTATTACTCCCCCTTGAATTTGACAGCCTATTGATCCGAGAATCGGATTCCACTGGAGTAAGACTCCATTGACTTGAACTGTGGAGCTTAGCCCGGTAACCTGTGGGTATGGCTGAGTACATGGAGGAATTCCAGTCCCTTCTATGCAAAAAGAATGAGTGGCCTGCGAACCATAGTCAGCAGCACCCATCTCAAAAAGTATCTCGCCGTCAGGACCGAGCATTTCATAATCTCCATCCACTCCACAAAAACTGTAGGAGGCTCCGCTCATTCCATCTCCAAAGGAGTCAAATATGTTGAAAGTATAACAACCTGGCGCAAGGCATTCAGACCAAGTGTTTAGTGTTTCATCGGGGTAGTCGCCTTGCGCGATAGACGCGACTATATTTCCTTGATCATCGGCAATTTCCCAGCTCACTTCATTGCCCCAACAATCGGTAAGTACAGAGAGTGACACTTCTGAGCAAGGGAATTGGCAAGAGCCGTCATCAACATCTGCGTTGGGACTGTAATTGAGTGCAGAAGGATCAGTACAACCTGCTACAAGACTTGAGCAATCGCCCGTGGTAATTGATTGAGTTGCACTCGTTCCGTCTGAAGCAGTGTAGTAAATATTGTAAGTCGTATTTGAATTGAGTCCGTCGATTTCAAAACTTGACGAGTTGGACAAAGCTCCCGAAGCTAAATCAATACAGGTTATAGCTCCTCCTTGAGGTTGGTAGCACACTGTCTCTGCATTACAAAAATCTGAATCAAAAGATGCATCTACGGTTATTGAGGCTTCAACCACTCCGCTGGTTTCATTCAGTGTGCATTTTTCTGACAGATCGATGCTAAGAGGGACACAAACAGGAGGTGGCCCACAAGAAAGCAGCGCTAAATCCAAAGCATTGTTCACGTTGAGCCTTCCACCTGTTACGGTTTCATTGAGAAGAGATGCGACAGGGTCAACTCCATCATATATATAACCGCGAACCATATCAGCAGCTAATTGTGGGTTTGCCAATGCTGTTGACGCAAGTGTTGCACATGGCGCTGAATAAACCAAGGCAATTGCTCCTGCTACACAGGGGCTGGCAAAAGAAGTCCCACTGGTATTGCTGTAATTTGAAGATCCGGAAGGAAGGTAGACAGATTCACCTGGTGCGGCTAAGTCGATTGTTGTGGCACCGTAACCGGAAAAAGTTCTTTGATCACTGCTATTTGAGGCAGTCACAGCCACCATATAGTCACTGCCGCAAGCGGTTGGCATATCACCCACCACATCAATGTTTACATTATTATTTGCTGTCGCTCCACAATTCAAAATACCTACTGCTCCTAAATCGTCATAGTAAGCGCACCAAACGGGATAATTTGTGGGATTGGCCCCATCTATTCCCCATGAGGCATTGGTTGCCACCACAAATGCGCCCTGAGCACCTCCCGAAGTATTGTAGAGGTTTCTCATAGTTTGAGGGTAAGAGTATGAGGCAATCACGTTTGATTCCGTGAGGCTTGCAACTTCGACTTGCATGATTTTCACATCCCAGTTTACTCCGGCACCACCAATTCCATTGTTTCCTTTGGCACCTATCATTCCTGAAACGGCGGTCCCATGTCCACCGGAAGAAATGTTATCCGAATTGGTAGAGGGGTCCCAACCGTCGTAGTCATCTACATAACCATTGCCATCATCATCGACTCCATTATTCGGGATTTCATTGGTATTAACCCAATGATTGGCCACCAAATCATTGTGATTGTAATTGGCTCCTCCGGGCTCAATTACGCAAACAACGATTTCATCACCATTGGCCGTTGTGCCACCAGTGGTGATATCCCATGCCAAATCACTATCAATGTCGTTATCAGAAGCATCCACATGGTGCCATTGAGTGCCGATCTGTGGATCATTCGGTAGACCTCTTTCTTTCACGAAGTGATTAAACTGAGCAGCTCGAACATAATCAGAACCTTGAAGCGATCGCAATAAGATGTCTTCATCAATGCTTGATTGCTGAAATGAAAACAAGTGAATATTAGATAATTCTGAAAGTATTTCGAGGTGTTTTAGATTGGATTCCAAACCTGATTCTCGAAAGAGGCCTTTGCTCAAACTTTCGTAATCCATTCCCGGATGAAGCATGACAATGACCTCTCCCGATACGTGATCGGATGATTGGGAATTCGAGAATAAATTGGATAATAAGAAGGCGCTTATTAGGCATAGCTTGCCTAAGGTTAACATTTTCATTCTGTGATTTTATTAAGAGGTGAGACAGGTGGGAAAGGTACTCTCTTTTTATCGAGTAGTCAAGACTTTACCCACAAATTGACTCTTGAAATAGGAGGCTTAGTTGGACTTAATTACATTTTTAAAATATCCGATCGGTTTACCTAAATCCTCATTAGAAAAATCAGGACTGGAAAACCAATATGATCTGTTGTAAGATTTGCCATTACTGAACTCAAGTGTTTGACTGAAATGAATCCAATCGAATAATCCATCAAATTCAGGATAGATTTTCACTAAAGTGATTTTCTTATTTGCGGATGTGGAACCTGAGCTAGGAGTGCGACTTGAGGCATCTTCTGAAGTACCTGCAGTGTTTTGATCTGCTGTCTCGTCAGAGTTGTCGCTGCTAGTCGTATCCCTAGACTTGATCCAACTGTCAATCATTTCTCCTACAGGCGTGATGCCATTTTGATCATACATCGAGAGAGGGTTCTTCTTGTTCGAGGGAATATACAAGGTATGGACACCAATCAAACCTTTACTCCCTAGTTTTTGATACTGTTTCGTATAGAACTTTTTGGCTTGTTCTAGTTCGGATTGGGAAAAGTCTCTGACATAATAACCTGACTCGGTAACGACCCATCTGCTTCCTTCTGGCTTTTCATTTAAAAATGACCAGTCAACCTTTTCAGGCGTTAGCACATTTTCCTCATCGTTGTTGTACGAATCAGGTTTCGCACCGGCGTATATGTGGTAGGAGAAGCTGACCTTCCCCTGTAATTCCGGCCTCCCCTTCACGTATTCAAAGACTTTTCTATTGAACTCCCGTCTGTAGTTCATCATTTTGTTCCTCTCCTTACTTGCGGAGGCCGTAATCAAAATATGTTCGTAATTATCAGAAGGATACTCTTCCATAAATGGTGGTAGCCACATGTCCAAGAGATTCAAATAGTCTTGATTCTCTCCATCCATACGGATGGTCTCGACCACTCCTTTCGCCGACATATTGCCCAGTGCATACTTCTTCAGATAAAACTCTCCCCCGTATTCGAAAGCAACAATATTCAGACCTCGATTAATTAGACCTTTTACGTATGCCATCTCTTGGTCTAACGTGAAACTTGTCACATTAAGGGTCCAAACAACTTTTAGATTCTTCTCTTTACAGAATGAAATAAAGTCATCAACCCTGTTTTGATCAACATAGCGGTAGAGTCCTTGTGAATCCTTGCCAGCTTTAAAATCGACACCAAAAACCCGCAAATGAGTAATACCTTCTATCCACGGGTGTAAAACTGAAGAGTCAAAATCAAAAAGTCTTGTATTCACCAAGAAAGGTTTATTGCTATTTTGATCCGACTCACTCTTTTCAAGCACATCAATTTCTCGGAAAGAGTCTTGAATCATTTGTGCGTTGCTGCACTCAATGGATAATAGTATCAGTAAGACAGATGGAAGAAAGAATCTAAAAATCATAAGGGTTATATAATTGAAACGCGAAAATAAAAAAAGGGGCGCAACAATTGCGCCCCTCTCGGTAATCATATTTGAAATGGATTATTTCAAAACAACTTTAGAAGTTGAAGAAGCTCCATTTTCAAGTACTTCAATAACATACAGTCCTTTCTCGAAAGAAGAAAGATCTAAGCTCAGGAAGTTTGAACCTTCGTTTACGACGAAGCTGTAATCAGCCACAGCCTTTCCAACTAAGTCAAATACACGAACGTTAACAAGCCCTTCAGCAGCTGCTGCGTAGTTCAAGTTAACTGATCCGGCAGTTGGGTTAGGGAAAACGTCAAATGACTTCTTCACTGATGAGCTTGCGCTCTTGCTAACCGTTCCAGTCATGATATTCGGGTTCTGGTAAACAGGATTCCAATTATCCATTGTCGGCGTTACCGCAGGAGACAATCTGTTACCTTCTACTTTAACATACTTCTGCTTTACATCTTGATCAGCCACTACGCTAATAGCAGAACCTGCAGGTGGGAAATTGAACACACTTACAAAATCGGAGTAAGGACCGGCAATTGTGGTGGGATTTTGTTGACATCCGCAGCGAACTCTGAAATTGATCGTAGCGAACGGATAAGGTGCCAACGCACCTACTCCAGCTGTAAAGGAACTAGATGTAGGTCCTCCAACGATGATACTTGTTTGAGCATCAGGATTGGCAATATCTCCAACTCGTGCATTTACCTGACAGCCAATTTGACCGTTGATTGGTGTCCAAGAGAAGGTGATTGAGCCATTTGGATTTTGTACTGCACTCAAGCTTGCATTATCAACCGCAGGGTAAGGAGTTTCGCATGGAACTACACCACCACAAGCCGGATCATTCTCGTCCAAGAAGTCGATCACTACGGCAGGAACGCTGTCGCAAAGTTCTGTTCCCGTAAGAATCGCACCACGAATACTCCATTCGCCTAA
>JAPVXR010000019.1 GCA_027214385.1 Cryomorphaceae bacterium 1068
TCCACCCCCGCCAGCGGGGGACACGTACATGACTCTATTTTGTTTTGGTTCTCATTTGTGCTCATTTATATCCATTCGTGGCCATTCGTGTCCATCCGTGGACACCCCGTGAGCGCGGTCAGTGAGCGGAGTTGAACTGTAGCGAACCCGCACCCCCGTGGAACCAAAAAACCTCCGACCGCCTTAGACGGTACAGAGGTTTTGCAAGCCCAACGCTTAAGGAGAGCATCTCCTTTACGCTGCCATCACCACCGCAGGGTCACTATACCCGCTGTTATCTCGACGACCGAAGGCCTTCACCCGAAACCAGTAGTACGTGCCCGGCTCCAAGTTGTCTACCGTGAACTTACTCCTCGAGGTGGTTCCCGCATTGATCCACTCAGCCGTGGGGCTTACCGGATCGGTGGTGGTCATCTCCACGACGTAGTTCAAGGCATGCTTCACAGTCTCCCAGTCCAGCTCTACTTTTCCGCTGCGGTTGCTTCTCGTTGCACTCAAATCAGTCGGATCACTCAAGGGGGGAGTGGGTTCTGACTGACTGCGTACTTCAAATCCGGCACTCACGATGATCGACGCATCTCCTTCAGCTACCATAGACACATAAGCGCCCAGGGTACGAAGCATGTCTTTCAATTCATCGCCTGCCTTGTTTCGATACAAGATAGCTCGCCCATCGCGAAACTGTGCTTGCAGGGCCAGGTCCTCGAATTCGTCCAACTTCGTTGTGACGTCAGCAAGGGCTGGTGTGGGGGTTGGGAAATTGGCGTTTCCGTCCATATTTTTCAGGACGTTACGCGTAAACATGGATAGCGACTTGGGATTGAGGCGCGCCAGGCCTAATTTAATACTTGTCATAAGACGAAGTGTTAAAGCTACACTTCCAAACTCGGTTGTGTTTCGCTTGCTAAATGAAACGGGGGCTGTCGAAAAATGGTTACGTAACAGTCAGACAGGCAGTGTGTTAGATTTTTGTGTGCAGGCGTTCGAAAATTTGGGAAGGAAAAATCAAATCATTTTATCCGCTGGAATTTGAGCTGCGGGTATTTGAAAACAGCACCTTCAGTTGCCGCGGCTTTCAGACCAGTTCCATCAGGGATAATGACTCTACGGCAATGCTATTCTCCGTCTCTTTTCACCGTTTTTCAATGTCATTAAAATCAAAAAGTTCTGCTGGAAATTAACTGAAAAAAAATTTAAAATAATTGATGAAATTAGATTTTATCAGAATATATTCCGTGAAAATCAATTGAGATTTTTGCCGAAAAAGGCTTTTTGACGATTGATAATTTTGCTTTGACAACAAACAAAAACGTTTTGATGACAATCAAAAACGGTTTGATGACAAACAATTTTGCTTTGATGACAATCACAAACGTTTTGATGACAATCAAACTTGCTTTGACGACAAACAATTTTGCTTTGACAACAATCAAAGATGCTTTGAAACCAATCAAACTTGCTTTGACGATAAACAATTTTGCTTTGATACCCATCAAAAACGCTTTGATGACAATCATACTTGCTTTGCATATCATCAATTTTGCTTTGCATGGAAGCAAAAAGAAATGGAATACCATCACGGCCGCTTTGAACGTATACTCACGGCAATAATGATAAGAATGAAATGCTAAGATATGAGAACTGAAGGATGGTATTTGGATAATTGGTATTTAAATTTTACCTTCATATTAAACCAGATCTCGCCCTAGTCTATTCCTCGGACTATTCGAAACAGAAAGAAGGGGAAGCGGTGTAGGTGCGATAACCAACCTTAAACACTGAGCCGATGAAGCCCGATTTTATCATTGACGAACACAGCCAAGGAGCTACTCTGACCTTTTATATCCGCCGCGACGAATTCATTCTCGATCCGATGGAATGTGATAACATCAAACAAGCCAAGGCAAGTATTACCGCCATTCGCGAGGCCGCTAAAGCCAAGCGTTACTTTATTGTAGACGACTGCAAGGGCAATTTCTACATCGAAATGCGCGATGCTGACGGCAACGTTATTGCTACGAGCCACTCATACACCAGCCGCTACAATGCACAAAAGGGCATCGAAGCTCTCGAAATATACATACCAATGGCGCGGGCTCACAAGGTGACCGTGGAGGAATTGGATGTTTGAGTTTATTCAGCTTCATTCGCTCTTCCGCTGTGTCGCAGTGGTTAATATTCGTGAGCGAAGCGAACGTACCACCAGCGTCTTTTGCTCGTTCCTCGCAGAATCCACCCCCTCTTGACGAAGGGGGACACGAGTCCAAGATCATCTCTTGGTTTGATTAAACACGGGATTGTGATTTTAAGTATACAAGTCAATGTTTCCGCGATCATATCCCCCTTTTGGAGGGGGTGCCGAGGCACGAGGTGGGGGAGGGTGATAAGGATTGCCCACCCCCGTCTTCTCCTTCCTTCGGTCGTCGAATCCACCCCCGCCAGCGGGGGACACGTGTTCGACTCTATTTTTTTTAATTCTCAATTGTGCTCTTTTATATCCATCCGTGTTCATTGACTTCTTCGAGCTCCGCTGCGCTTCGGTTCGTGTCTATCCGTGGATAAAAAGCGAGCCTGCGAGCCTAGCACGCCTAACCATCGGTGTTCATCCGTGTTCATCCGTGGATAAAAAGCGAGCTTGCGAGCCTGGCACGCACGCCCTAACCCTAAAGGGTACGCCCCACGGCATCAAAGCTCATTGACTTTGTTAAGGGCGTCTGCGCTTCGGTTCGTGTTCATTGACTTCGTCGAGCTCCGCTGCGCTTCGGTTCGTGTCTATCCGTGGATAAAAAGCGAGCCTGCGAGCCCATAACATTTAAGACGGCCGTGGTTAACCAAGCAGACCTACAGCTCAATGCCGATCTTCCGTTCCGGTTCTATGGTATCTGCATCGCGGTCAATCGCGCGGGCCATCACGTAGAAATGAATCCGAACGTTTGAATCATCATTGACTGCTGCCGACATGGTATGCGACTTAATGGAATACCCCTCTGCAATGAGATCATTGAGGAAAGGCATAAACCACGCGTAATTGCCAAATCTCGGCGATTCGGAGCGCTTGAATTTCTTTGAGTCATTTTTCCCCGAGCCGTCGGGATAGGTGATAGCTACCGAATTCCATCGATACCCTTCTACATAATAGACCATGGCATATTCTTCCGATCCGGGCGCCGCGGCAGTGGTTTCACTTATTACAGGAATCGTCTTATCCTGAGCCTCTGCCACAAGGGAAAGCATCAGAAGGGACAACAAAAAAACAAAGACAGATTTCATGGAATGGCTTTTTCCAGGGAGTGCATAAATCGTTCCAATGGTTTTGGGAGAGGGGGCCCATTAAAGGCTATGTCCAAAATGTGTGATGGAGATGAAATAGGGTTTTTCTGAGAAATTGGGGGGTATTTTCCTGAGAAAGGAGAGGGTGAATCCCCGAAAATAGTGAGTATTTTCCCCCAATTTGTAGTGAAAGTAGGAATTGAGCTTGGATGTTGATGATTAGATGGTTAGAATTGATGATTCAATCAATTAGTAAGCAATTAACCAAAAATCTTAACTATGAAAATTATAGAAGTTGAACTAAACGTTCAAGTAGGCCAAAGTCCGAATGTTTTAGAAGTTACAATAGGAGATTTCCAGCCAGGTTCGCACGTCTGGAAAAAGGGAATTCGTCCGGATATCTATCCAAATCCACAATCTACAATTTGGACTACAACGGTTAGAAATGCCAAAGGCAATTATATGTATTGGACATCAGCAGTGCTAGATAGAAACCCAAATACAAATTGGGTATCAGTAGATGTTGCTGTGAACGGTGAGGCCATTCACACTGAAGAATTGGAATATGAGGCAAAAAAAAATCAATTAGTCGAATTTAGAATCACCTTAAACTTTATCTAATGAAGAAGCTATGTATTGCCGCAGTTTTTATTCTAAGTTCTGGAATATTGTATTCACAAGATGAAGTAGACATTCAAGTACCGGCATATCCGGCAGGCGTAATTTTGGGTAACCCAAGTCTTGAAGTAAATAGGGTGGGAAGTTACAGTTCCCTTGTAACGGCATTGACAACAAACATTTCACCTACTGCAGGAAGTGTTATTCCCAATGACCTTGCTCTAGAATTGATGCCATTTTATATGAAAAGCAGAAGCGGGTCGTTGGAGGAGCTCGATTCTTCTGATCCGTTTAGGGATCTTCGATTATCCCTCGCTTCATCACAGGTTGTGGATTCAGTTAATGGTAGCTTTCAGAGGCTCGGATTTGGTTTCAGGACGTACCTGATTCCAGGTAAAATTGAAAACAAGAAAATACTTAACCTAAATTCTGACGTCGTCTTTGGATCAACCCTTTACAGTCTTGCAGACATTGTTGAGAATTCGGCTACTTCAAATTTAGAGTTGAAAGCAGCAATAGACTCTGAACCTGCAATTACTGTAAGTGCTGATCAGCTCGAGTATGTCAGAGCAAAGCTCGTTGAAGATGAAGTAGATTTGAATAACCAAGTATTGGCAAAAAAGTTGAGGGAAATAGCCGATAATTGGAACGATAAACTCCAAGACCCGAATGCAACTTTGCCAAGTGGAGTATACGATGTTTCTTCAAGGTATGGTGGGATATTAGAATTGAGTGGAGCTTTAGCCTTTGATTTTCCGACGGGAGATTTAGGTTATAGTGAAGTAAATAGGGGCGCTGTATGGATAAGCTACCACTACCTTCCAAAAAAAAATGATAATGTTGAGTTTACTGCACTGCTGAGGGGCTCCAACTTTTCCTATGATCCTCAAGAACTTTCTACAGATGTTTTTTACGCCGATCTCGGTGTGAATTGTTCTTTTGATGTAAGCGATAAATTCACTCTTACGGGTGAATATGTTTACAGAGGTGCTCCCAACACGGATATTGATCCTGAGCAGAAAGCAGACTTAACGCTGAGCTATGCCTTTAAAGAAAATACTGCTTTCAGTATTTCAGTTGATCAGTTTTTTATGGAATGGCAGAATGGGGTAACTGATCCAACGCAATTAGCTTTGAGTTTGATTTTTGGGTTAAAGAATTAGCCCCAGAAATAGCATTTTTTTGATACTCACACTTGCTTTGAGTCTTTCAATTAGTTTTTAAAATTGTCTAACTCCATCAGCAGGATGATTGCGGACTCTAATGAATAAAGAAACCTTGCTAACTTTAGGAGAAACACCTTAAAATGATGGCCATGCAAATTGATCGAGAACGAAGAATATTCCCAGAGGATTGGGTTCTATACATTTTAACGTTGTTGGCAACTGGCTTTGCTTACCATTACTTAAGTGAAGCCAAAGAAAAGCAGCTTGACTTGATTGAAATGGCCTATCAAGACGAAATTTCGACAGATATCAAGTTTGATAAGTCTGATAGAATAGAAGTAGCTTACTTCAAAGCCCAAGTTCAACAGACCAATAGAATTGCGGGTCATAGTTCACGAGGTTTGGTAGCCTCCAGTTCAATTAAGTTTGTGGGATTTCTAATAGGCGTGGTAATGGTTTTTCTTGGTTCAATTATGATCATAAGAGGAATCAGAAATATGCCAACGGTAGTTGATGGGTCTTTAAATGATCAGGCTAAAATATCGATAATAAGTTCTAGCCCCGGGGTAATTTACTCAGTACTTGGCGTTGTTGTGATACTATCCACGGTCTTGAGCACAAGCAATATTGGTTTCACAGTAAATCCAATAATTCCCTATAATCTGTTCCAAGCGGAAATTGAGGATAATGATAACCAACAACAAGATACAACCAATACCAAGCCTTTTGAAAATGAGAATCTCTACAAGTAACACCATTAAGACAACTAGCCAATTGTTGCTTCTATTCGTTCTGCCTATAACTACTACAGCACAAAATGGGAAATCGACTCTTGAAAGATTTGCCGATTATGGTGATGTACTGGAATCAGAGCCGTCGAAAGATGCAAAATTCAGTGCTTATGTCCTTTTTGACTGGTATGAAGATTTAATTGAGAGCTTAGACCCTAAGAAAATAGCAAAACTGAACATTCCAAGAAAATCTTCAGACAGGTCTGCTCTCTACGCTCAAATCATGGACAGAGAGAATAACTATTCAAGTTCGCAGCGATATTTAGCTCAGGTACTTTGGTTGGATCGCAAGCCAAGTTCTGATTGTCCTTTATCTGGAAGAGTTGTAAATTCTGCGGATCCAGGGAGTGGTCTACCAGGGTCATATGTTGACCTTAAGATTGCACCTGAATTTGCGATAGCATACTCTTTATTGAGCCCGGAAGAAAAGATTCACATGAAAAATATCCTACCCAAGGATCAGTTGGAAGCAATCGAAGAATTAGAGGCAAACGAGCTGTATTTAGAAATTCCTAAACTGTTAAATGACGAAAAACTAGAAATACAACTTGATGAGGTGAAACAAGAGCCAATCGAATTAAATATTGAGGACAAGACCTTTTTAAAACTTGAAAAATTGGATGATTCACAACTGCCTGATTTGCTAATGCAAGACCTTTTAGAAAATAGATTATTACAGAATTACTCCACGGAACTAGAGAAGATTTCTTCCAATGAGAACTTTGAGTTAAGCAATAAGGAAGAGAAAGAATTGCAAAAAGCAATTAAAAATTTGGATAGAGCCGCATTGAATCTATCGAGAATCGAGAAACTGCAGGATGTTAATGAATAGTTCCTGTGATGTAAATGCAAAAAAGCACACAACATATTGCTCCGTGCAGCGAAAACTCTTATTTCTTGCACCATAGTCTCTTAATCCCACATGTTTTTCGGATATTCGACTCGAAGGACAAAACCAAGAGGAAATGGAAAAAGCCATTCAAGCATTACTCAAGTTCAGAGACGAAAGAGATTGGAGGCAATTTCATAATTCAAAAGACTTGGCATTGGCCATATCCATCGAGGCTGCAGAGCTCAATGAGCTCTTTTTGTGGAAGCAAGGAGAAGAGATTGATCAAGTAAAAGAGGAGAAACTTAAAGAAGAGTTAGCTGATGTTTTATCCTTTGCATTGCTCTTAGCGGAAAAGCATGGATTGGATCCCGAGCAACTTGTTTTGGATAAGGTGAAAAAGAATGCGGAAAAATATCCCGCGGATAAAGCACACGGAACAGCAAAAAAGTATACGGAACTATGAGTGAGGAACTCAGGTTTGAGTTGAAGGAATATTCTTTTTCTGATTCCTTGCCCTCCCTGATCGAACAAGATTATTACGTCAAAGACCACTGGCCCGTAGTCTATATACTGAGTGATGGAAAAGTGAAGGAAGCCTATATCGGAGAAACTGCTGATGCTGCTTCACGTTTGGCAACACACCTCAGGAACTCAAGGAAGAATCACCTTACTGCAGTGCATTTGGTCACAAGCAAGAAGTTCAATAAGTCTGCGACATTGGATATTGAATCCAATTTAATCCGATACTTTTCGGGCGACGGGAAGTACAAATTGCTCAACGGAAACTTGGGCCTGTCAAACCACAACTACTTTCAAAAGAAGGAAGTCTATTGGGATCTCTTCCAGTCGTTATGGTCGAGCTTGAAGGAGAAAGGTATCGTTCGCAACGGATTGGACGTAATCGATAATTCAGACCTGTTCAAGTATTCACCTTACAAAGCACTGACTGCCGAGCAAAGGCTAAACATGGTTGATCTGGTGCGGATATTGGCTGATGATCAATACAATGCTGCAGTCATTGAAGGAGGCGCGGGAACGGGTAAATCAATTATGGCTGTCTATTTAGTCAAGGCGCTACTGTCTGATTTGGATGATTTCGACTTTAGCGATTTTGGCGAGGAGGAGATTGAGTTGCTGGAGAATCTGGAAGTTCTTCAAAAGCAGTTTCCCAAACCGAAGGTTGCGATTGTCGTACCCATGGCGTCTTTTCGAAAGACATTGCAGACCGTTTTCAGAAATGTACACGGTTTAAATGCAAAGATGGTTATCGGGCCTGCAGAAGTTTCCAGAAATAACTACGATATCCTTTTAGTGGATGAATCGCATCGACTGCGGCAGCGGAAGAATCTAGGGCCATATTTCAAACCTTTTGACGAGGCCAATGAACGCTTGGATCTCCCCAAAGATGAAGGGAATGAATTGGATTGGGTATTGATGCAGGCAGAAAAGACCATCCTATTCTATGACCGCGATCAATCGATAAAGCCGTCTGATGTTGATTATGAAGATTTTTTTGAACTCAAAGAAGCGCCAACTACGTTCGTAGGTGAGTTGCGCTCCCAGTTCAGAGTGAAAGGAGGCACAAATTACGTTGACTTTATTGATCGCTTGCTGAAAGGAAAGCTCGATCAAAGCGAGAAATGGCAGGCGGATCACTACGAGTTTAAACTGTTTGAATCGGCAAAGGAGATGGTAGATGCCATTAAAGAGAATGATCTATCTAAAGGTTTATCAAGACTGGTGTCAGGTTATTCGTGGCCGTGGATCTCGAAAAAAAACCAAGAGGCATTTGATATTACAGTAGACGGAATCTTACTCCGCTGGAATACAACAAATATAGATTGGGTCAACTCATCTAACGCGGTGAATGAAGTAGGATGCATTCATACTACCCAAGGGTATGACTTGAATTATGCAGGGATCATATTGGGAAAGGAGATCACTTATAATCCAGATACCAAGCAGATTGAAATTATCAAGGAGAACTACCACGATAAGGCCGGACGCACGGGGATTAATGACCCTGCGGTTTTGAAAGACTACATACTCAACATCTACAAGACTATTCTGCTGCGGGCTATTCACGGTACCTACCTCTATGCCTGTGATGAACACTTACGTAATTATCTAAGGGAGCATTTGCCCTTTATTGAAAGGCAGCATACCGAAGCCAAAAAGCTACGACTCTACTCTGCAGAAGAAGTAACCCCTTTCGAGGATAGTCTGCCCGTAGTCGACATCAAAGCAGCTGCAGGAGGTTGGAGTGACTTACAGAAGCACGAGGAGTTTCAATGGATGAAGGTCGATGGCTTCGTTCCAAAAGAAGGACAGTTTGTATGTCAGGTTGTTGGAAAATCGATGAATAAGGTTATACCCAATGGTTCATGGTGTGTTTTCGAAAAATATACCGGAGGTAGCAGGGACGGCAAAATTGTATTGGTGCAGCATCAAGATATTCAGGAATCTGATTTTGGTGCAGGCTATACTGTCAAAAGATACCGCAGTGAAAAGCAAGTAACAGGAGAATTGTGGACACATCAGTCCATTCGATTGGAGCCAATGAGTGATGATCAATCGTATTCAGATCTCATTTTGAATAACGATGAATTGGAGAGTTTGGTAGTGATTGGGGTTTTTAGATATGTAATAATATGGTAATCAAAGACCAAAGCCTAACTGATCTGGATAATTTACCCGATCCCGATATCTTGGCCAATGAGATCGTAGAGAATATAGAATCGGCCTCGGAGAGTTTTAGAGCGGTTGAGGAGGGGGTTGAAGTAGAATAATTATGAAACTGAAAAGACATTTATATTATACTGGCCTAGTATTGATCACATTAATTACAGCCTGTTCGCCCGAACCTAAGGTAGAACCTGAAGGAGAAGTTTTAATTGAGAAATCTTTTGACAATGGGCAGAAAATGATTGAGGGAATGAAGGTTGGAGAAGACCGAATTGGGACATGGAATTGGTATTATCCCAACGGCTCTTTACGAAAGCGTGCTGTGTACGAAAACTCATACCCTGGAAAACTCGTTCAGGCTCAAGAGTACTATTCTAACAGCATTCTCAAAGAAGATACTCGCTTACTGCCAATGTCTTCGGCAGATCAGAAGACCTACATCAAGAGCTACTATCACATAAATGGGATTAAGGACAAAGAGGTAGAATATACTATTCGGTATTACTCAGATGGTGATCGTGAAAATGAAACTACCGAGGCCATATTGGTAAAATACGATGTCAATGGGATCAAGTTATACGAGGTCCATGATTCTGATCAAAGTAAAAAATATAGGTTCTGGTATGATTTAGAAGGCAATGTCATAGGTAAAGAGCAGAAGGATGACATCTAGGCTATCAAATTAAAGATTGGTTATGGTTAAACACACCCAAATTGCTATTTTAATTTTTCTCCTGACGACATGCTCATTTACTGATGAGAAAGCAGAAGAAATACATCGCGAACAGCGACAATCTGAAATTCAAAAAGCGGAAAAACAGGAAAGGAAACAACGCATTCTCAAAGAGTGGGCAAAAGAATACGAGATAAACGCATTATGGGACACTTTGGATTACCCATATTCTATTCAGTATGAAAATCTAATTGTCAATGGATATCAAATCATTGAAGATGCTGAGATTTTAGATATATATAGCAAGGGCGAAGAAAAGTACGCCTCCATCAAAACCAGGGGCTTTTCAGCTTCCTATTTCGATTTGAAATTAACTGAGGGGCATGTCAAAAAAGTTTTATCGGAAAACTCTGATAGTTTCTTAGGAATTATGGATGAATGCATGATGGTGATAAAAATAGACAGGATTAGACAGTTTGGTGTAAAGCTTGAAACAGATTATGATGAGGATTATGGTTGGTCTTATTTAGTCGATGCTGATGAATTTTTTGTGATCGGTAAAGTGGTTGAAATTGAAATTATAAAGTGAGAAAATAGTTAAGCTGTGAAACTCTACTCCATTTACTACTCCCACCTCAAGGAAATCAACCCAAGCCCTTTAAGCTTAAGAAAGGAGACTAACAGATTCATAATAGGCCATTCACGGTGCTTGTATTGGGAATTGAAATTACAGGCCATTTTATAACAGTAACTTTAAGTCGCGCACGAAATGAAAAATAACTTACAAGGTTTTGCCACTTTCTGTATTGCGATCGCTTTATTCTGGATCGCTTACACCTACAATGAAACAAAGGATAACGGAAGATTTCAATTTAATGGGTCTAACGCCGATTATTTGATAGATACTCGAACGGGAAAGACATATTGGATTGACGGAGATAAACGAGACTACGAACCGATACCATATTCAAAAGAAATCGAGAACTGATTATCAGAGAATGTTTTAAATAGAAAAATGGTAATACATCGCTATTCCATCGAATTAATTGAATACGTTAGAATGAGCCTCTACACCCTCTCTTCCTCCCGCCTCCAAGAAATCAAGCCCAAGCCCTTCAAGCTGGAGAAGGAGATACAGTCCTTGGAAGATAACCTAAGTACCCTTTTTGGCTTGGACTTTATCTGCACGGAGTTTCCGCAGGATAGCTTGCGCATAGATACCTTAGCTTTTGATCATGAAAGAAAGGCATTTGAGATCAATGAGTACATGAGGGATGAGAATATAAACGTGATTGTTCAGGGCTTTACTCCTTTGGGTAGAATGCCTGAGTACTGTGGTATTTGTTTAAGGCGAGTGTTAGAGAAAAAAATCAGCAGCTATGTTTAGCAAACTATATATGCTTTACGCTAAAAGAAATAGCAATAGGACCCCGTTAGAAGATTTCAATACGGAGTGCTTTGCAGGTGTTCTCAACATGTCTCCGGGTATATTAGACTCATTCATTGATTTTCTTGAACTTTCAAGAGGAGAATACAAGGTAACAACTCAAGCGCATTACTCTTTAGCTGAAACAAGTAACTGTATCATTGACATGGTATTGGAGAGTGAGTCAACCGTATGTTTTATTGAAAACAAGGTTAATTCTAAGGAAGGCTGGGAACAACTTGATCGTTACACGCAAGTGCTGAATAAGTATTATGCCAATGCTGAATTGAAGAACAAGAAGAATATTCATTTAAAGTACTGCACAAAAAATGTTGATATTAAACAACGCGCAGAGTTCGAGTTTTCTCAGTTCCGTTGGTTTCAAATTGGCAAATTACTAGCCGAGAATCATAACGATGACGCTCTAGCCTCAAATTATTTAAACTTCTTACAACAAAATGGTATGGCAATAGATCCCTCAATATCAACCGACACAGTGGTCACCCTGAAAAACTTTAGAAATACATATGATACAATGGAGTATCATATTGAAGAATCGGCCAAAAACTTCAAAAACGCTTTCCCGAAAGCCAAATTAGCTAAGCGGCACAAAACAGATAGGCGAAACGATCTGGAGGCTAAAAATCGAATTTCTAATTCAATACCATATCCTTTGAAAGACACGTCAGTCAATTCTGAGATACTCTACTCCATTGATTTTGATGAAGTGCAACTACAGTCTCAAATTTGGCTAAGCAAAGACCACCCGCAAATTGTGAAGGTTCTTGAATTGGCGGAGAAATCCAAACTATTTGAATTTATTCAAAATTACGATATTGGCTTAGGATTGCGTAACCGCCAACCACTCTACACTTTTATCGAGAATGAAAATTCAGACAAAGAAATTAAACAATGGTTTAAAGAGAGCTTTGAGAAGATTCGAAAGTTTATTGAAATGACTCCTGAATTGGGGTGGAGTGACAACGTTATTATAAGGAAATAGAAACCCACCAAACCACCCAAAAACACTGGATGCAAAGTTGTTTGAAGGAGGTTTTTGAGGGAGAAAAATAGGAAGTAGTATTATGATTACAGAAGATGCACATTTAAGACATAAGCATGTTATCAATGAGGCATGGCAAATTCTATTTTCACGCATCGTAAGTGGGCGTCAACCTATAAACAAAGAGGCTTCTATGCAATTACAGCTTGCAAGAATTCTACAAGTGTTAGGAAATGCTTACTGTACAAAAAAAGACGAGGCCTTTACTGTAGAATTAGAAACAGGTATTGGACGCCAAAACATTGATATTACCTGCCAGTTGGGGGAGTCTAAAGCGGCAATCGAACTAAAATGCTTTAGAAAAAGATCAAATCGTGGTACGGATTTAGATATGTATGATGTATTAAAAGACATTCAACGATTAGATAATTACAAGGACTTTCATATCAGACAATTCATTTGTTTGACAGATAATAAATACTATACTCAGAATAACAATGTAGGACATGGAGCAGCAGTAACAACAACCAATGGGACTAAATACAAGGCAAACATTCCAATAACCCCAACTTGGAAAGGACAATGGAAATCAAAAAGTAGAGACCCTGATATCTTACTTCTTCGAAACTTAGAATTTGATTGGGTAGAAAAAGAAGGCTGGTTTTACTTTGAAGCGATGCGTTAGAAAGGAGAGGAGATAGTAAACGAATGATACCTAGGAATACCTCTCTTCCCTATCAATAGTTATGTAGGAACGTAAAGCTTATTATACCAAAAAGCAAATTTTCATCCTTTATGCAGTTGAGTCTGCTATATAATTGGATACTCTCTCCTAAACTCTTCAACTGACATGTCCTTGAGTTCAGCCGCTTTTTCAATATCAATGATCTCTTCCGATAAGGCCCTAAATAGCAGTTTATCAAAACGACTTGAGGCTTTTTTGCCGTAATAAGCCACAGGCTCATTCACCTTATAGCCTAATTGATCTAGCATAAAGAAGAACTGTCGATAATAGTTTTGGCTGATAACGCCCAACTCTTTAGCCCTATAAACTATTGCTTGCATTGAAACACCATATTCTTGTTTAAACGATGCCAACTCATGAAGTGATAGTTTAGTCCGTTGCTCACCAATTTCTTTAAGGAAGTTCCTTTTAGGGAACAACATAGCCCCTGCAAAATAATGACAATACCGTTCCACTTCTTTTTGCGGTAAATCAACAAAATCAAGCAATATGTGTCCAAGCTCATGCAAGGCAGTCCATCTCTTACGATCTTGTTTTTCATCCAGCTTATCCCTGTTTAATACTATCACAGGAAAGTCATCATTTGCAAAGGTTGAAAAACCATCGAGCTCTACACTTGATCTTATCTGTATCAGCTTAATGTTGTTGTCTTCGAGCATTTCGATGACATTGGGAATTGGAGATAGCCCAAGTTGCCATTTAGTCCTGAGTTCTTCGGCATAATCATCAATCTGATTGAGATTTGAGATTCTGTTGTCTATTTCAGGAGGGGTGAATACAGACTCAATCCCCAGAATAGATTCTAATTCAAGATATTTTGCCAATTCAATCTTTACCACTTCAACTATTCGTTCGGTTTCCCTAACAGAGTAGTTGTCGAGTTTCCGAAACTCAATTTTATTCAGTTGAATCGTTTCTGTCTCGAAAAAATATGAAGTAGAAACTTTCAAGGCCTTTGCCAATTCTGCCAACGTGTCAGTAGATGGCTGTGCTATAGCGTTCTCATATTTGCTGATTGCCTGCTTCGAAAGTTCAAATCCATTCCCTTCTAAAAGCTCTGATAGCTCACGCAAAGAAAGGGCTCGAAGCCTTCGAGCTGACTTAAGTTGTTCTGGTTGAAATGTTAATTCAGTCATTGACTTTTAGGTTCATATTGTCAACAGTCATACTCATGTGGCATATTATTTCCTGTAAATGGCACACTTCTGTCAATCCGTCACCTGTTAAAGGTGTTAATATACAAATTATTGCGTTTTGTCGAAAAAATAACAGAGTAGACAACCGTTAGGACGGAATGGCATCATAGTTGGAAAAATGTCAACCATGGGCTTATTTCATTTGATGGCAAGGTATCATTTAATCAGTTCATCGGCTATTTCTTCGGGTCGGAATTTCGAAGACTTAAACGTTTAAAACACAAATTAAGAACTATGTCAAAACGAAAAGAAATACATATAGTCCCCAACAAAGAAAGAGGGGGCTGGGATGCAAAGAAGAACAATGCAGAAAGAGCTTCTAAACACTTTGATAAAAAAGATGAAGCCATGCAATGGGGCAAGGAAAAAGCAAAACAGGATGGAGCTGAGTTGATTCCGCACAAACGAGATGGGAGAATTCAGAACCCGAATAGCTATGGAAATGACCCTAACCCGCCAAAAGATAAGAAGCATTGAGCACGCCAGTAAGTAGACCGTTTAAGATATTGTCCATCGATGGTGGTGGTATCAAAGGGCTGTACAGCGCAACATTGCTCGCAAGACTTGAAGAAAAGGCTGGCAAGAAGGCAGGCGAATGCTTTGATATGATTTGCGGGACATCAACCGGTGGCCTCATAGCCTTAGGAGTGGCATCTGGAAAACAGGCTGAAGACTTGGCCGAATTATATTCAGAACACGGGAAAAGCATTTTTCCCACAAATAATTATCGCTTTGTCAGGTTCTTTCAATCTAAACTTCAAAGCCTCAAGCAAACATTGTTTTGGGGGAAATATTCAGCCACACAATTAAGAATGCAGCTGACAAGCACATTCAAGGACAAAAAATTAGGTGAACTCGATAATCTGGTTTGTATTCCAAGCTTTAATTTAACTTCTGGAATGCCTCGTATTTTCAAGTTTCCGCATAAGGAAGGAGGGTTCTTTATGGACAAAGAAATTCCATTGGTTGATGCTGCCTTGGCAACTTCAGCTGCTCCAACATATTTACCAATACACGAATATAACGACACAATGTTTGTCGATGGTGGTGTCTGGGCAAATAACCCTTCACTGTGCGGATTGCTAGAGGCTCTGAAGTTTTTTGTAGGTGAAGAAAAGGAGTATACACATGTTGAAATACTTTCAATTGCTAGTATATCTCAAGCTAGCGGATGGGCAGCTAAATCACGCAAGAGAAGGTCATTTATCGGTTGGAAGTCGAGGCTTATCCAGACATCCATGGATGGGCAGGCCTTTTTCACTCATTTCTTTCTTCAAAATGCAATAAACAGAATTGATTCAAGAGCGAAGTATGTAAGGATAGAGTCCCCAAAGCTTTCAAGCGAACAAATGAAAGTCCTCGAAATGGATAGAGCTGACAAAAAAGCTTTGGCAACCCTTAAATCCTTGGGAAATCAAGATGGATTTACAAATGCAAACAAAGCTGAAGTAATGCACTTTTTTAACACATCAAAAACCTATAAAACTGTATAATATGTCAAATTGCCACAACCTTTTTCAAACCTTCAATGGTAACTTAAACATTAAGCCTGCCAAAAAAACAAACCTGATGACCTCAAGAGATACTCTCAGAGATAGAATCAGAACACATTTCAAAGAAAAACATAATAAGTACACTCCTTTTTTTAAAGGACAAGGTTCTTACTCTTTGGGTACTATGATTCGTACGAAAGATGACACTTGCGACTTAGATAATGGAGTATACTTTTTTCCTAAGCCAGGTGAAACAGGTACAACACTTCAAAAATGGGTTTGGGAGGCCGTTGAAAACGCTACATCGGTAAAACCCCAACACAGGCAAAGGTGCATTAGAGTTATTTACGCAAATGACTATCACATTGATTTACCGGTTTATTTTAAACTCAGCAAAACTGACGATAACGAAAAGCCACATTTAGCTGTTAAGAATAGTGAATGGGCCTTGAGTGACCCCAAAGAATTCAGTCTGTGGTTCAATGAAATAAAAGATGCCAATGGCCAACTTATTCGGATTGTTAGGTACCTTAAAGCATGGTGTGATAATAGATCGAACAAAATGCCAAATGGACTGACAATGACGGTCCTTGCAGCCCGATTAATTGAATACGACGACCGAGATGATGTTTGTTTGAGAAACACGATTAAAAAAATTGAATCCAACTTAAGAGCAAATTGGTCTTGCGTGATGCCAACAACCCCTAACGACGACTTACTTGCAAACTTTAGCGGAAGCAGAGAATACTTCTTGGACTCAATAAGATCACTCATTGAAGATGCTGATAAGGCGATTGAATCAGAAGAAAATCAACTTAGAGCAAGTAAACTTTGGAGAAAATACTTGGGGTCTTACTTCCCTGAAGGTGAAGATAGAAATGTGGATAAGCAAGAATCGATTTTGGTAGCAACGGCAGCCTCTATTCTGGCTGGAAAGGCAAAGCTCAACAATTCAGGTCAAATACAAGAAAACAGTGGGGTGAGCCATATGCCTCACAAAAATTATGGTGGAGAATGAGATTTAACCCTAAGAATAGAGTAAACCCTGTAGTAGTTGTTAGTAAACAAATGGCTCTGGTGAGAAGGCATTATGAGCATCTCAATTGCACTGTAAAAGGTTCAATACTGTATTGCTACGGGAGCTATAGACCAACCGAGGAATCAGATACTTACCAATATCGAATAAAATATAATCCTAGTTCAATCCCAGTTGTGCATGTAATAAGCCCAAAAATTGAATACAATGATGACATACACATGTACCCACAAGACAACTCATTATGTCTTTATCATAAGACAGATTTAGAATGGGACAGCACTACAAATTTACACGATACAATAATTCCTTGGACTCATGAATGGTTTGTTTTTTACGAATTGTACCTGTTAAAAGGAGAATGGCTTCACCCTTTTGTATCTCATGGAAAAGACCAAAAAATAGTTAGTCCTAAAAAATTGAATTGAGAGCTATGTAGGCGTCATCGATAAGCTGGTTTGAAGGCAGCAATTTTTTAATAAAACTAGCATATTGAGCTGTGTTTTTATTTAAGTGCATGTACGCAGAGCGATACGCACTTTCCCTAATTGAGCAATACGCGCTGTCTCTAAAAAATCCTTCTTCTTCTGCTGATCTTCCGATTGGTCAAAGCTGCAAAAGCACGGTTTGCAGCTTGTTTTCTTTCGATCTCCATTCTTTTTAAACGCCCTTGCTCCTCTACAACTACCTGCTTCCAGAAGATATATGATCGCTTGAAAAATTCGCAATTGATTACGTTTTCTATAAATGGTTTCCGAGAAAACTCGGCTATGTACATTTCAAATCCAAAGTTTGACCTTATGGGCAGTAAGCAATAGAGATTCTGTTTTATTTTCAAATGAGGATCATCGGCCAGTGTACCTCTTCCAAAATCCAGTATGACGGGAACTTCAGATTCGACCCAAGCCTTTGGAAAAACTTCCTCAGGAAAATCAGTACTGTAAATCCTTTCTTTCACTGTCATGGCATCTTTCATCCCTTTCAAAAATCTGGGGAAGTCTCTTTTAAGCCTTGTGCCATCTACTATCCAAACCATTCGCTTGTAAAAGGCCTCGCGTGATCGCTGTTCTTCTGGCTTGATGTAAGAGTGCTGAAACTCTAATACCAGGCCATCCTTAGCTCTAACATCGGCAATGTGCTTTTCTCCACTTTTTGGATCGGTGTGGATTTCCTCTTGCCATTCCTCCGGGAACTTATTCTTCCAGTTTCGGTGCCATTCGGTTTCGTTCTCCCACCAAGGATCGCAATTTCTCTTTCCCTTATGGGCCCAATGGTTGATTTTTACTTCGCCGCATTTGGCAATCAATTCTGAGCCGCAGCTAGGACAAAATCCCCTAGAGCCATTTGCTGCTTCGGTTTTTTCGCCATTGATAAGTGCGTATTTCATTGGGCTGAGCTTTTTATTATCCCGCTCACCTTCGAGTGGTTGTTGTTCTTGTTAGAGTTAAATTCAAATATACCGAACTATCCCCAAAACCCTACTTTTGCCGCATGAAACAGTTTGGTCTATTCGCGAGCCTTCTTCTATTGGGATCAACCCTTTTCGGGCAGGCAGGGGTGTACGACAGAGATTTTAAGCGGCCGCCGAGCATTGATTTGGATCATCTCGACTCGGTGAAGGAGGTGAGGATATCGGAGACTTGGGCGGGCGCGATGAGCCGCGAGCCAATCAAGAAGCCCGGTTTTTTGGATATAGTCGCTGTACTGGACACGGCACAGCGTCTGGTAAGCTTCGATCAATACAATCCAACTGCGAGTGAAGTAACCGATTCCTATCAGTTTTTATACGCAACCGATGGCAAGGTGCGCATCGAGCAAGTATACAGTTCCACGCCCAAGAGTCATCAATGGATTCTTCGCGATTCGCTGCTACAAGAAGTGAAATTGCTGAAAGGGACGAAGAAAAAACTCAAGGCCCATTGGATCTACACCTATCGGGACGATACGCTGATTACCTCCATCGTGAAGTACGATAAGAACGGGTATGTGAAGTACCAATACGATTATGAGTATTCCGAAGAGAATCAACTGACCCGCAAAACCATTGCCGAAAGGGGCAAACCCACCCGATGGCTGGAGGCTACCTACGATGATGAGGGAAACTTGGTGGGGTATAGAAATGATGATGACCGAAAGTCCCAATCGGGAAGTCAGGTAGCGATCGTGCGCGATTCTTCCGATCAGGTTTCTTTCGTGAGTTACCAAAGCAGGAGGGGAGAGAACCTCCGCTGGGAATATGAATACAACGAAGCTGAACTACTCGTCAAAGCAACTCTTATAAATGCTGAGGGGAAAGAAGAACGGTGCATAGAATACCTCTACGACACCGAAGGCAATGAGGTGCGGAAAACCATCATTGAGAAGAAAAAGGAAAAACAAAGGCGCGACCTGGAATACGATGAGAAGGGAAATGTGACCGCCGTGCGCTACTACCGCAGGTTTATGGGCAATTTGGATTTGACCTTTTACTATTTCTACACTTACGACGAGGCAGGCAGGCTGATCAAAAAAGACTACTGGAACAAAGACTACGGCCAGCGCAAACGGTGGGATTATGAGTATGTGTTGTATTGAGGTGGATTGTGCGATAGTTCGCTTGTCTTGCGCTACTCTCTTTTGAGCGTATCCCCCCCTTGCGAAACAAACAAGCTCATGACCACAAGCCCCGTAAAGAGAAAGAACTCTTTCAAGTTGGCTTTATCACCTCATCACGATCACGTTCTGTTTGTAGTTAATTCCAACCATTCTCGTTCAAAGTCAAGCCAATGGTTTGAGGTATAAGTCGCTACAAGAGCCTGAGAAATTTGGAGATCATTGTTTTTCGTTTACGGTGAAGGGAGGGTTGTGTGCTGGATTGCATCACAATAATGCAGAAATTCCTATTTTGTAATGTCTTAATGTATTGCGTATTCTTGATAGGATGAAAATCCGGCAATAGCTGGTATCAATCACGCTAACCAATTGTGAAAACCGAAATGCGATTCAACGTTGTCCTCACTTTATTGTCCTCACTTGTATTAGTCCAATCGATTTTTTCGCAGGATCCTATTTGGGATTGGGCCGAATCTAACAGCGGCTTCAGCAGTGAATATGCCAATGCGGTTTGTACCGATGCGAATGGATATGTGTATGTCACCGGAACTTTTTTAGGCGCTTCCACCACCATCGGAGACATTACCTTGTACAATACGGGGGAGGGAAGTTTGGATATTTTTATCGCCAAATACGATTCGTCGGGCGAAGTGATCTGGGCAATAAACGAGGGCGGAGCAGCTGCCGATTGGGCTTACGGCATTTGCACGGACCTTTCAGGAAATGTCTTTATCACGGGATATTTTCAAAGTCCTACTTTTTCCATTGGGACAACTGAGTTCAGCAATAACTCAACCTATAGCACGTGCTACGACATCTATATCGCAAAGTACGATTCTGACGGCAATTTTTTATGGGCCAAAAGCCCCGAAGGACAGGGTTGTGAGCAAGCGAAAAGCGTTGCCACCGACTCCCAAGGAAATGTTTATATGACAGGTTATTATTGGAATGGTGCCATCACTTTTGGCGACCTGACGTTGATTAATCAGGCGGGGAGTTTTGACGGTTTTATAACCAAGTATGACCCCGATGGAAATGAGGTTTGGGCCAAACGAATCGGAGGTCCATCTATTGATTTATGCGAAGATGTCTTTGTTGATGGACAGGACAATATCTTGGTAACCGGATCTTTCGAAAATGCCGCACAGTTTGGCGACAATACAATAGTAAGTCCCAACGAGTCCACCTACCAGGAAATCTTTGCGGCAAAATTTGATTCGGATGGTAATAACATCTGGGCACACTGCGCAGTTGTGCCTTTCTTCGGAAACTATGCTTCGGGAAATGGAATAGCATCAGACTCAGAAGGGAATGTATATATAACAGGTTACTTTCAATACTCGCTTGCATTCGGGGAGGATACCTTAGGTACCGCCCCAGGAACCAGAGCCATATTTTTGGCAAAATTCGATCCCGATGGCACCCCCTTATGGGGAAGAACTCCCGGAGGAACGGGCAATGACTACGGTGTTGATGTCTGTGTAGATGCGGATGACCACGTCTTTGTAGCCGGCTATTTCTCCAGTTCCTTCCTTAATTTCGGCGATTATCCTTTGATTAATTCAAATACAGGATACAATGAAATATACATAGCTGCTTACAATGCAAGTGGTGATGCCCTATGGGCAAATTCTATGGGAGGACAGGATCATGATTATGGAATGAACTTAGCCAGTGGATTGAATAACGACGTTTATTTGGCGGGCTACTTCGGGAGTTATTCCCTCGACTTTTCGGCTAACCCGGTGGTCAATTCCGGTAGCCATGATTTCTATCTGGCAAAATTGACTTATGATGCTGCGCTCAACGCGTCAAGCTTGGATGAGCCCAATGAAGTCGGTGTGTTTCCCAATCCTTTTTACAATACGGTTAACGTTCAGTCTGATGGCCCCACTGTCATTGAGATTTTTGATGTTTCGTCGAGAAAAGTTTTTGAACAACGGTTTATCAATACCTCTGCTTTTGATCTAAGGGAATTATCGAGTGGCGTTTATGTGTACAAGATAAACCGACGGGGAACGGTTTCTACTGGTAAATTGATCAAAGAGTAGTATTTAGGATAAGAACAAAGGCGCAGAACTATTATTAGCCCCTGCTTGCTAACGCTTTTTCAGATTAACGCCTTCTCCGTATCCATCCGCTGCGAAACAAACAAGCTCATCACTACAAACCCCGTAAACAGAAAAAACCCTTCGTTGAGTTTTGATTCGTTGGTGGTGAGGATAAATGACACTGCTTTTTTTGGTGACTGATATGTACCAAGGAATCGAACAAGATACTTCCTGTAATGTGCAGAGAATCGATTTGTCATCACTTGCCGCCTACCAAAGCGGAAAATGTTCTTTACTTCAACTTACCAAAACCGCATACCCCGAATCCAAGGCATCCCTATTTTTGAGGAATCCGTAGCGCTTTTCCCAGTTGCCCGACTCCAAGTCTTCGCGAAGTTTACTCAGCCCGCTTTCTGTTTCTTTTATTTTGGTGAAGGTGGAAATGGCCTGCCTTACTTCGGGTAGGAGATAGGCTTCGGGCCTTCGCCAGTAGGCATAGGCAAAACCATCGGTGCAGTCGTGGGGTATAGGCACGGGTATGCGCTTCATCGGGCCGAGGTGCTTTTCTATTTCCTCGAAAGAGGGAAAGATGGCCCGATCGATCGCGAGAATCTCGGGGAAGTAATCTTGGGCAAGCCAACACCCGGCATGGTGCGGATCCCAAGTCAAGAGGAGTTGCCGTCGCGAGACGCGCTTCATTTCCTCCAGTCCTTTTGCCATGTCTTTCCAGTGGTGGAGGGTGAGCATGGCCATAGAAAGGTCGAATTCATTAAGGCCGAAAGGGAGATCTTCTGCCGACGCCTGCACCACTGGAGCGGCACCTTCGGGGCGTTGAGCAATCATGGTGGCAGAAGGTTCCACGGCAGTAAGGTTACGTTGAGGTGGCTCATACGAACCCGCTCCTGCACCTATGTTGAGAATGGTTTTGGCATCGCCGATTTCTTTCCAAATGGTCGCTTCTATCCGCGGATCGGGTTTTCTCAGGTCGCTGTAATTGATGCCTATTCGGTCGTAGAGGGACATAGGGATGGTATTGGTAATTAAAGGTACTCCTTTACTTTTCATCCCGCCCGCCGAATGTACTTGCTTGGCTGCGTTAGAACGTTTCGCTCAGTTGCCATCCCGCGATACTTCCTTTTCTCCTTTCACCAAAAAGGGCAATCACAAAATCACCCAGTCGGGCGGAAAGCTAGATCTTCACTCGATTTTTAGCTATTACTTGCGTCCGATCCAAGGGGCAAGGCTGAATTCATTTACCCATTCAGACAAACGCAATGGATCGGAGCATTTTCTAGAAGATTTTGGCTTCATATTTGTTTTGATTGTACTAAAACATACAGCCATGAAGACTACAGCCCTTTTTATTGCCACACTATTTTTTGTTTCTATTGGCTTTAGCCAAGTTGATGAAATGGAGGCTTACGAAGCTTTTCAATTCAAGATCAACGAATTTCGCGAATTGGTGGAGACTAATGGGACCTTGATGGTCGATGCTGACAAAGAAACCGTGGGCATCCTCGCCGATGAGATCAGAAAGATGAGTAAGGAATTGAGCCAGGATGTAGGAGAGGTATTCAAGTGCTCGAATCCCGATTTCGGTAAAAAGCTGGCTATGTCGTATGCCTATGCGGGGGTCTCACCCGTGCTCAGCAATTTGTATTACAATCGAGCTTTTGTCAATGATGTTTGCCCCGAAGAGAAAAGCAGGTACAGCTATGACTTGGATCGGATCAGGCATTTGGCTTGGAGATATAAGGTATCTTCGGTTCAGGAGAAGAATGCCGAATTCTTATCTGAGATGTTGGAAACCGCGGCCATACTTTAAGCCGCGGGTCTCGATGAGTCGTGTATTCCAAAAGATCACCGTGCTGTCGATGAAGTGCAGTACAAATAGCATCAAGAGTCGAAAAGCGAATGGCATGGACTTACCGGAGGATAGATATAGAACCCATTAAACTCTGGCGAAGCGTAGGTTATGTTTCCCTGCGCTCATTTATTCGTCCTCTTGCCAACGCAATAAGCGAACTACTCAATCAGTAGGTAAAGACCGTTGGGCCTTCTTTGATTTTACCCATCACCACACTTTCTTCACCGAAGGTAACATGATCGGGAAGATCGGATTTATCGAGACCGTGTATCCTCATACAGTGCGGACAAGCAACGAGTTCACCACCTTCCTAAGCAACTTTATCTAAAAGTCCTCGGATGTTCTCTCCATCGAAAACGATGGTATCGGCTCCCGACCTAAGGAGCTTCACCCCATCTACGTTTAAGAAGACGGTTACTTCCATGTTATTTTTCAAAGCTTTTTCGGCAAAATGGAGTCCCATCATCGAGCCGTGTGCATTTACCGTGGCATCGCTGGTGAGATTGATCAATAAGTGCTTTGGAGTTTCTTCTACATTAACTTCTTTCTCAACATTCACGCATGATGTAGCCGCAAGGATGGTAAGGATTCCGAAGGCATAAATAATTCTGGTAAGTGTCATTTCAATTGACTTTTCAAGTTTCGTGGTACGAAGGTAAAAGTCTTGTTTCCGTTGAATGTAATTCAACTCACTTAGCAGCCGGGCCTCTGATGAAGTCGATTATCAATTGATTTCTATGAATATCCCTCTGCTACGGGGTATAAACCGTGTGCCATCTTCAAATCACAGCACTTCAATCAAATGAATATCAAAGATGAGCACGCTATTGGCAGGTATGCAGGGACGCGGGCTGCTGCCGTATGCCAATCCCGATGGTATAAGTAACTTACCACGGCCACCTTCTTTGAAAAAATGAATTCCATTTTTTTTGCTTTTTAACCCTTCCCTGAAACTGAGTTGTATCGGAGAATCTCAAACCTGCGAATAAGATATTCTCGTAGAACCGCAATCAATTTTAATCTGAGAAAGCCTATTCTTCTTTCGTCGCCACCCAAACGGAGAGGAAGTTTCTTTCAATGGCATGTGTAGACCCGTACAGTTTGCCATCCTCAAGGTAGAAGCTGGTATTATATGAGCCTGAGTTGTCGCCTGAAACCAAGGCTCCGTATATCCGGCCGGTTGAGGAATTTAGCTGACCGTTCTGAATTTTGACGCCTTCGCGGTAAAAGATGCCTTTAAATGTATTGTCATTTATCTTGCCGATTTCCATGATGGCAAATTGATTGTCGTCTGGAATGTGCGGTGTCATGTCCAGCTTCCACATACCGATAAGTTCCTGAGGATCGGCTTCTGTAGAGACGCCCTCAAAATTCAAATTCGAAATAGACAATAGTAGTAATGATGCGAATGAAATAATGGTTTTCATAATTATTGTTTTTTGGCAAACCTATGTCAGAAGGGGGCTTCACGCGATTCGTTTCGAGAATTGACACCTCTTGTCGTGTCACTTGACATGTCAAAAACAGAATTGAAACTATTGAGAAGACCTCAACTCACTTGGCAGAATGCCATAATGCTTTTTAACCGCGCGATTAAATGAAGACTTTGAGTTAAAGCCTACTTCCAAGGCCAAACTCAGCAAATCGTAATTCTTGGCTTCGGGTGCGTTCATCATTCTTTTGAATTCTTCAAGCCGGTATAAATTCAAAAAGTCTCTGAAACTTACCCCTTCGATCTCGCTCAAACTTTTGGTGATGAGATAGGATTTTATTCCGACTTTTTCGGCAAGTGAATTGAGCGAAAGCTCGGGATCTTTGAAGAGCTGCTCTCTCACCATTGCCTCTTTGATCGAATGCAATACACTTTCAAGCTGCGTTTTGTCCGAACCAGAGAGTTCAGATCGAAATAGAATGCCCGCTTGATTTCTGCGCTTGTACCCCTCAAAGCCTAGCCAATACGTTAGTATGGCCAGTCCTATGAAGTAGGGATAGTAGTAAAACTGCTCGAAGTGAAAATACCAAGGCAGGTCTTCGTAGGAACTGAGGTCAATAATGAGGATACCAAATATCAGCGTAAAGTATATGGCAAAAGAGAGGATGATTCTTTTGATCCATTCCGAATGGTCTTCTTTGACGTTGGGAAGGGATTTTTGGTAAGCCAGCAATCGCAGTGATTTGATGGAATAGACAACGATGATCGCACTGGCCACTAAATTCACCGTCGGCATGTTCATCCAGGCCACATATCCCCAGTACCCCAGCCAAGAGAGGCTTTCACGGGTTCCGTCCCAATAGAGGTTCTGAAGCCGAACGAATTCGCTAAATGCGATTTGGATCAGAAGCGGCAAAAAGTGTATCCAATCTTTTCGAGTGAGTTTTTTACCCGGCACTACGATGGATCGGGTATAAAAATACAAGAGAGGCCCGAATACCCAATTCACATCGATCATGAAGTAATACCAGGTATCGTAATAGCCTATTCCGAAAATTCTCAAGCACTGAATGAATAGGCGGTAAGAAAGCGCAAAAAGAATAAAGGATAAAATCTTGTTGGCGGTTTTATTCCGGCTGTCATTCCCCTTAATCAAGACTATCCCAAAGAAGATACCCTGAATGGCGCCAAGAGAATAAATGATGAGAAGAAATACCGAAGACAGTTCCACTTTTCAAATATAAGTCTCCATTTTTATCAGACACCCTTCAAAGTGGAAATTTAAGCGATGCTTGGGGCCAAGAGCATCATTCCGAATAAAGACGAGATCTTGTACCCCTTGTGTGATGGCCTGTGCGCTGGCGGAGGGGGTGGATTCAACGAACGGAGTGAGGTGAAGACGGGGGAGGGAAGGTCAGATACGAGATGTCAGATGTCAGTGAAGAATTATAAAAGGTGATGCTATTTTACTTGTGAGGTTGCGCCCTTTCTGCATCCGACGAAGCTTTTCAGCTCAGAGGAATGCATGGGCGTGGGTGGAAATCAGGAGTCAGTGTGCAGTGATCAATTATCAATTTTCAATGTGCAATTATCAGTGTGCAGTTATGAGTGAAAAGTGTTTTGGCTTTTAGCCATTAGCCATTAGCTTCGAGCTGATTCTCTCTAAGCAAAATTTCGATAGCCCTTCAGTCATAGACGTATTCATACCTATACTTTTCTCTGCCGCCACCTACGTTATAGCCTACATATTCGAAAGTGGCTTCTACGGGTCGGCCCTCTAAGTCGTAGAGTGTATGGCTTTTGATATTCAGCAATTCCAGTCCTTGATAGTAGTATACCGCCTTCGTCTTTGACAGGCCTGACAGATCCTCGTAATACTCATACCAAGGGATTTTGGAAGCAATGTCAGCATCGGCGATTACACTTTCAATATTCCCGTTTTCATCTCTCTCGTATCTTACCATCCCAACTTCCTCACTGTGTTGGTTAAAGAGGATTTGTTTTGAGAGCTCATTTTGATCGTCGTACTCAAAGTTCCAGTAATACGTCAATCCTATCAGTGCCATTCTGATCCGCTCGGCATCGAATTCACTCAAGTCATTCCGATCTACTTTGAGCTTTTTTGCTGCTTTAGTAAGATCATCGGTATCCAGTAATTCAACCCGTTGCGGATTTCCCTGTTCATTGAATTCATAGAGCGACATCTTAATAAGCTTACCTCTTTTCCAAACACAGTAGCGGCCATCGGTGTCCATACTATCTGTCTTCATAATGGCCACGCGAATTAACTTGTCTTTGCCTTTGAACTTTTCGTCGTAGGTCGTTCCATCCTCATTCGTACGGTATATCCACCGGTATTGAAACACTCCATCCGGATAGGATACCTCTTCCACTAAAAGAGAGTCCTTGACAAACCACTTATGATAAAGATCGCTCTCTCCTTTGAATAGGGAGGCTGTGAAGGTATCATCCGATTCATACTGAAAAACGGTCTTGTAGTAATGGAAATCTTCATCGGCGGGCTTGACTTTAACTTCGACCGGGCGAGATCTATCGTCAAAGCGAATGGTTGCATAGAGTTCTTCCTCTGATGTTCCGCTGTCAAAAATGCCGTGCATGACCATATCGGATTTATAGATGTTGACAATGGTATTCGGCGTAATGCCGTCATTTTTAAACGTCGGGATCGGTCTTCTGTCGTCATCGATCCAAAGGGTTTGGCTTTGGACCATCAGTGCAAATGAGAAGAATAAGCATGCGAAAAGAACTCCTTTCATGTCCCTTCAAAAATAGATGTTTGTATTCAAAGAAAGAAGCAGCGTGTGGCTAAACCAACGAGTAAGTCCTCATAACCTTTATCCCAAACCCGAAACCAATAAACTCAAAATCACCCATTCGGGTGAAAACCAGGTGTCGGGCATTGACCACTTTTGGAATCAGAATCAATAACCAAAAAATGTCATGAAAACCAATCATCTCGCCTCCATCGTTAAAACGGGTATCCTTGCCCTCAGCTGCACGGTCTTCCTTGCTTCGTGTACCAAAGAAACTCAAGAAGTGGTTGAACCGCTATACACCTTGGGTGATCCCAAAAGCCCTTCGCCCCAAGGTTCGCGCACCTTTGAAGTCAGTTCATTTGTTTTGGCAGGCGAAGAGCAGGCTAGTTCTTATCAGGAAATTGAATGGACGTTTATGAATAACGGTACGGTCATCGCAAGTTCGCCAAATCAAGAATGGCCGGGTACCTGGAATGTCGGCCAAATGGATGGTGTTCAAAAACTCTTTTTGAATTTTCCCGATGCTCCTCCGCTTATCAATGCGCTGTCAGGAATTTGGACCGTGGTGAGTCTTGACCTGAACAATCCCCAATTCATCAATGATGCGGGTGATACTCTTCAAATCATCCCAACGGGAGAGACAGTCATGTCACTTGAACTACAGGCCTTGAATGCCTTCTTACTGGATTCAGTCTTCGTTGTAGCTGATTTTGTCTATCAAGGCAATGATGTAACGAGCACTTTTAGCGATGTTTCCTTAGATTTCAAAGGGAACAATGTGGTGACCGCAGAACGTTTTGGTCAACAACGAGGCGGTCAGTGGATGACCAGTGAAACGCAGGATGGTATCGTGCTCACTATTCAATTTAATCCGCCTCCCGCACCCTTAACCGGTTTCAATGCTGCTTGGGATGTAGTGAGTTTTAGTGATACTGAAATTGTATTGGAAGACGTTGATGGTCCACCCGATACCGGAAGCTATTTGATCATCACAATGGAGAATTGATTGCCGTGAATAAAACAACCATAGTCTTTTGACTGAAAAGAAAGCCATTCCGTATGTTGGGATGGCTTTTTCTTTTTTTGGGAATGAATCCTTTCTTTGATCTGCGAGGTGTAGAGAGCAAAAAAATCACCTTGGCTACCCCAAGCCTTTTACTCGCCAAGTGTTTGCTTTTTTTTCGGTGCTCATGAAATCTTCGCCTAAGGCGGATAAGTTGCCTCCTTTCAGTCTTCCATTTATTCGGGAGCCAAGCTTCTTTCTGTTTGATCAATGCATTAAGATGACCAATGATGGAGTGGACAGTTCCCTCAACAAAAACAGGTTCTAAAAGATCTCAATCAGATTAAGAATGGGATTAAATCCGGTGACTCAAAAGATGAAACTCGATTAAGAATATCACAAGAATTAGTGATGCCTGTTTTTTAACAAAAATTAAATTACGTCGAAATAAAAGCTATATTGGACGATTAAATAGTTGTTCTGAGCGAAATAAATAAATCTAATTTCGCAAAAGGATAGTTAACCTTACTTAAATCATTAACCAAAAACCACAATTATGAAAAAGTATTTTACCAACACTTTTGCCTTTTGTGCAGCGATAATTTTATCGCTGGGCATGGTCTTAACCTCGCAAGCGCAATCCTGCACAAACACGATTCCATTCGGTTCGACATTAGCTTCGAGTATCGATGGCGAAACTGACACGCTATCGACCTGTATCTACTTCGGTGAACATCGGCCTGTAACAGCCGTGCCAATTGGTGCAAGTTATGAGTTTGCGATGCCTGATGGCGGTTATATTACCGTTAGAGAAGGCACCTTTGACGGTCCGGTTGTCGGGCAAGGCTCCGGATCAGCAAGCATATTCAGCGCTTCAGGAGCTGATCTTTTTGTACATGTGAATCCGGATGACGGCACTTGTGGAGAGTTAATCGGCACTTGTCAGGTACTTACTGCTCGTTGTCTGAATTGTGATGGGTGTTTTACACCTTTTCTCTTTGCGACAACAAGCTTAGCTAGCGGTGATAATTCATTGCTCACCATCAATACTTGTAACATAGCCCAAGAATACAATCAGGTTACGGACGTTCCGATATTTTCGGGCATTGAATTCACAACAACAGGCGATGCTTACATGACCGTTAGAGCGGGTAGTTTTGATGGAGCGGTTTTAGGGGAAGGATTCTCGCCATTGACCGTTTTCAGCGGATTCGATTCGGAGTTGTATGTGCACTATACCGCAGATGATGCTTGTACTTTTTCCAGTTCCACCTGTCTCGTAACTACAGTGCAATGCACCACTTGCCCTTTCCCTGATCCAATGGATGGTAACTGCTACAATACCAGTTCTTTTGGAGGTGCTGATCTTAGTGCCGGAACCAACGAAAGCACTTCCCTATCAAGTTGTGCATTTTCAACAGAGTATTCAGAAGTAACCGGAGTTCCCGCAGGTGAAAACATTGTGTTTACACTTGAAGAACCAGGCTATATTACGGTCAGAGAAGGAACTCCTAACGGTCCGGTAGTTGCCCAAGGTTTTTCACCGGTAACCGTTGCTGCATTTGCTGTAACTGGAGCGAACTTATACGCTCATTGGACATCTGATCAGTTTTGCACTCAGGGAGCTGAGTGCTTCGATGCCACAGTGCAGTGTACTACTTGCCCCTCTTGCCCTGATGGAAGCTTTATCGGTCAGGCCTGTGACGACGGCAATCCGCTTACTACAGGTTCTACAATCCAAGCTGACTGCTCTTGTGGTGGTGGTGGATTAATTCCGGAGAACGACACTTGCGAAGGAGTATCAACACTTCTTGACTGTGGTGAGTCGGTGAGTGGATCGACTGACTTTGCGCTTCCCGCTACAAACGTACCATCAGGATGCGGAGACTTTTTATCGGATACACAAGATGTTTGGTATGCATTCCAAGCAAATGGTTCGGATAATTATGTAGTGACTTTGGAAACAGAAGCTACTTTTGATGGAGTGCTTTACGCTTACTCAGGTCTTTGCGGCACACAAACTGAAATTGCGTGTTCAGATGCTATTGGGGGAGGTCTTACCGAAACCGTTGAGCTGAATGGATTATCAGCCGGCATCTACTACATTCAATTGTATGACTACTTTCAAACAGGTGATTATACTGTCAGCCTGGATTGTGTTTCCAGTTGTGTGAATCCTTTCCCAACGGTTAATGAAGCGAGCTTATCTACAGTATTTACGGGATCAGCGTTTGCTACTTCTTGGGATCCGGTACCTAATCAGATCGGATGCCAAATACAGGTAAGATTTGCCGGTGGATCGATTTTAGGTGCACAGATCGTTGGAGGTGCTTCAGCAGGGTCATTTAACATTCCCGGAAGTGTTCTTAACGCTGGAACCGACTACGAGTGGAGAGTGAGATGTGGATGCTCTCAGGTTCCATTAGTTGCCGGTGCTTTCAGCTCTTGGCAGCCATTTTCTACTCCGGGCGGCGCGACAATTGCATCGCAACCTAATCCTACGGGAGGACTTTCTAATGTAACATTCAGTGTAAGCGCGGAAGGATACACTACTCTGGAAGTCTTCGATATGAGCGGAAGAATGATTGATGCAGTCTTTACAGGGAATGCACAACCAAACAATGACTATCGTTTTGACTTTGATGGTTCTAGTCTACCTAATGGTGTTTACACTTACAGGTTAACTACCGGATCGGAAGTAGTGATTGATAAATTCATTATTGCCAAGTAAAATTTTAGATTCATATTTTCATAACAATGAAAGGCCGACTCCTATTTGAGTCGGCCTTTTTCTATTAGACTGTTCGAAAGCCGATACGAGATTGTTTCCTGAACTAAGCCAAGCCCAATGCTTAACTTTATTTTGATCAGGCGGCATAAGAAGGCAGAAGTGCGTGAATGAAACAGTACTATTCCTTTAGAAACAACTACTGATTGTACAGGGCAAAGGGTAGGCCGGAGGAGCTTTAAATCTAAAAGAGTAGGGGCAGGCAACCTTAACACATCACCGGTATTGGCCTCGCCATGATTTCTTATTTCCGGTGCCCACAAAATGTATTCTGATTAGCCGAATAACGTGCCAAATAAAAACCGCCTCAACAAAGCCGAGACGGTTTAAATTCAGTCAAAAATAAACTTCATTCCTTTATCTTCTTAGCCTTTACCGGTTGTTTAAAAAACTTAGGCTTCACCATCTCTTCATTTCCGAGGTAGGTCCAATGAATTTCGTTTGCATATTCCCGAATAATCGCATTGATATCTTCGAGCGAAGTATCCAGTACTCGCTGGGTGAATTTGTCCATGTTTTCCCAACTTCCCTGAATTTCACTAATGCCAAGAGATAGACTAATTGAAGCATTTGTTTCTTGTCCCATGTAGTAATTGGTCAAAAAGGACTGCTTGGTACCTTCCAATTCTTTCTCTTCATAACCGGAGGTCTTCACGTCATTGATTAGATCAATCATAACGTCTATGCTTTGCTCAGGATCAGTAGTCGAGATATAAATACGATTCATTGGCCTGGCAATGTAACCGGTGGTACCGGCCGATGGTGCGTATGACAAACTTCTTTTGGTTCTCAATTCCTCAAAGAATCTATTTCCCAAAATACGCATTGCAAGGGCATTGTGGACAGATTCTTCCGTACCCTTTTTAGGTGCGCTTAAGAATCCTGTAATGTAATTGGTTTCTATGTTTCGATCCTCAATATTAAGTCCGGCTTCAACTCCATCTTCGGCTACAAACCAGTTGGCGGATCTTCCTTCGGTTAACTCGGAAATATTTGACCTTGTGAAGTATGCACTTAATCTTTTCGTATTAACATCCCCAACAAGTACCATGAAAATATTGTTTTTCGCAAGGCGAGACTGATGGTATCTTTTTACCACATCGAGAGTTAAATTCTTTATTGATTCTTCAGTACCGGTAGGTTTTTTCTCGTAATCAGTACCTTTCCACGTGCTCGCCATAGCCATACTCATAAGACGCGCATCGGGATTTGTTTTGGACTGGCGTACATCATTCAGCATTCTATTCTTAATGAGATTAAAGTCTTCTTGACGCAGCGCAGGGTCTGCGATTGCTTTCAAGTAAATATCTACGGCATCATTGAAATTCTCTTTTATAGAACTCAGAGCAATGTTTCCATAGTCATACCCGGTGCTGGAAGAAATCTTTGCACCAAGCATCTCTAGCCTCTGCTGATACTCCATCTTCGACATACCGGCCGGGCCTCCTTCGGCAATCATGGATAGAAGTAACTCTTCTACACCTTGATATTCCATGCTGTAATTGTTCACCCCTCCTTTTATAAAGGTGCGCATACTGACGGTTCCTTTGACAGAAGACCTGTGTATCATTTGTATTCCTTCAATTTCAGTGGTATTCGTAGTCGGGTTTGTCTGAGCCAAGAGGCCTTGGAGAGCGAAGAAGGAAAAGAAGAGTACTAGTATTTTACTTTTCATTTTGAATTTAGGTGTGTAGAATGAGTTCTTCCGTTTCTGACTGATATAGTTTAAGGAGACTGATCATCGGCTCACACAGTTAAATCGTGCAATTTCGATTTCCTTTAACTAGGTCTTTAGCCTTTTAAATGTCTTTTTTTCTCCTAAAACGGCGGTCGTTGGTCAGAAACAGTAGAGTTGTACTTCAATAGTAGCACTTTTCTGCAGATGATACAAGCAAAGGTTTTAAAAGAACCTGTGCCATTGTTCAATCACTTCAATCCAGAATATATAGCCTCATACTTGCAACTTTTAACCGATGATCAGTTACTCAGCCAATTGCAGTTCGCCAAAACACGACGCTTCAAAGGTTGGCGCGACTTATCAGCCGATGATCAAAAGCACAGTTGGTACTCGATACGCCGCACAGGTGAATAGCGCTCTTAGTATGTCGTAAACCGCTGCACCCGCTGTCGGTCATTTCCCGATAAGGAGAGGATGTACATGCCCTTTGCGCCACTTTCCAATTGGAGATCGAAAATATCACTTCCGGGAGTCAGTATGGTCTGATAAACCAACCTTCCCGTTAAGTCGTGAACCTGTAGGGTACTCATTTCGGAAAGGTCGTCTAGCTCTATCGTGAACTGTCCGTTGTTCGGGTTGGGATAGAGCTTGATTCCATTCTCCTTAGAGGCCAACTCGTCTGTAGATAAGGTGTTGCTGAAAAAAGCGTCGAATGTCACCACAGCTGTGCTGGGTTCAAATCCCGGTTGACAAGGGGTGAAAAGCTCAATCTTTACATCTTCGTAGTTGAGCTCAGGACTACCAACCGTTTGCGAGATGGTCACGTCAACCCCTTCCAAACAGGTATTTCCTGCAATCACTCCTGTGGTCACTCCATCGGTAACGTTGATCGGGGTTCCTGCCAACTGCACTTGCAATCCATTCAAGTTGCTTTCCAAAGGAACGTAAACAAAGTACTCACGATCGAAATCACTCTCGTTGCAAATGTCTACCTCGAAAGTAGAGGTTTCCCCATCGGGAATGTCTTCTATCGTCAGGTTAATTGTTCCGCTTTCGCTAAAAGAGATGTCGGGATTGTCGATCTGATAGCCCCCTTCATAAGGACAGCTCGTAGAACTCTCGGATTCGACCAAATCAAAAATCGGTGTACCAAAAGTCAGATCTTGGTAAATATTCACAGAGAATACATCACCGTCTTGATTTCCGGTACCCGAATCATCATCGTTAAAGGTGTAGCTGATCTCCGTTGAGTGCACATTGCTTGAGGTCGATGTACTGCCCTTGGTGGTCTTGGATCGTACTTGTGAACCAAGAGAACCTCCTGAGCCGGAAACATAAACACCGGCCTCAATAGCAGCGCTTTCTTCTATGTACATATTGTATTCTATCTCTTGCATTTCAGCGGTAGTCGTGGTAATCGAGTTGGTCGTGGAGCTTCCCGCTAAAAATTGCGCAGTAGCAGGAACTTGCTCTGCAAAAGCTGCATCCTTTATGTCAGCGTTCATTTGAATGTTTTCTTGCCACACTTCCAACTGATCGGCTACCAGTCGGTATTCATCTGAATCGGGATCGAGGGACGCTAAATTCTCTTCCAAATCAGGAATAATGCTACCCGTTATGTAGCCTTCGGGGTAGATAAAGAACCCATTCGAACTAACAGGTAAAAACGCCAGGCTATTGTCTTCAATCACCTCGCAATTTCCATTCATTGAGATGGTTTTGAACACGCCATAGGCGTATGTGATGGCAGACCCTATGTATAGGTCTCCTGAGTTCTCTTGAAGGATAGGGTCGTCGATGCTCGTGGAATAAGTGTTCTCTACCCTTACGCAAAGTTTTGACTCGTCGACGGTGGTTTCCGTAAAGCCCATTTCCAAACCCGCGGAAACCTCTACAAAGGTTTCTACCTCAGTTGTGACGAGAAAACCTACTTCTCCACTCACCCCGAGCTTGGCCGATCCCCACACCGAATTCGATTCATCTTTTGATAGGGATATAGAATGACCATGACAGGTCTCATCTCCCTGAAGTAATTCCGTGAAGCTCCCATCGCCGGGAGGGTCGCGTAAAATAATTTGAGGCACCGCCGGGGCTGTGGTGGTCCATTCAGGATCATTCAAAATACCTTCTCCCTCCACAAACATCCAGGTGGCAGCTGCATAGGCAGGATCACCGGTTTCGTTATTAAAGAAAATGATTTCCAATCCTGCGCTCAAGTCGCCGTCAATGATGGCGGGGCCTGAATTGAAAGTAAAAGATCCAAAGATTCTTGAAGAGCCGAGTCCTCCGGTACCTGGATCGCCTGGCTCTTGCTCCGAGAGATTTACCAAGAACGCTTCACCCCTCCAGTTCACTTGAATGACGTTATCAAATGGATTCGAATACGGATTAGGCGCCGGTCCAAACCACGGTTCATGCACAAAATTAAAACTAAGGTCTATTTCGATGTCTGTATTTGCGGGTATTTGGTTCCATTTCTGTGAATTTTGACTCACCTCATCTCTCCAAGTCTGAGGTATACTTTCCGCATCAAACATTTCGAAACTACAGCCGCTCGTTACAGCATTAGGAAACTCTACGCAAAGCGAAGCTAAATCGGCATCGAAGAGTTCAACAGGGGTATAATCGAAATTCGAATCGCAATACTCAAAAGATTGCGCATTGGCCGGGCTAAGTCCAACGAGGGTGGATAAACCGATGATGAGTAAGTAGAAATGAGCTTTCATAGATATTGATTTGGATTGAAGAATAATGCTCTGATAAATATATGGTGGTCGCCTGCCCATTACAAGTTTTATGGGGGGGACAAAAGGCGGACAATTCAATTAGGGCCTTGTAAAATATTGATAACTAGAAATATGTAATCGGGTTTTTATGACCTCAGCTAATGCCTAAAGGACTAATCCAAGAAGATTTGAGTTACTTTTTTCCGAAAAGAAAAGGAGAAACCGCTGTGATTTCGGGTGGATTTATGGAGTACTTATGAAATTCGGTAAGATCACCTCGCAACAGGCCAATAAGATTTTAGACCGGTAAGTTGTCGCTCCAAACACAATCCTTACCGAGCTGGTTGAACTGACTTTAAAGAACCTCGATCAACTTAATATCGAATATCAGCACGCTATTGGCGGGGATGCCGCTGCGCGCTCGGCTGCCATAAGCCAATCCCGATGGTATAAGCAACTTACCGCGGCCACCTTCTTTGAAAAAAGGAATTCCCATGGTCCAGCCTTGAATGACTTGGTTGAGGCCAAAGGCGACTCCCTCGGGATTGCTTTGGTCAAAAACTTGTCCGTTGGTAAAGTATCCGGTATATACCACCTTCACCGTAGACGATGGATTGGGGTTATCGCCGGTGCCCGTTTCTTCATCTACATAGTAGAGTCCGCTACCGATGTTCATCGCGTCCAACTCATTGTCGGCAATGTATTTGAGAATAATCTCATTGTCAATTTCAGTTTGGCTTTGGGTGTCATCATCCTTTTTGCAATGGAGAGATGTGGCTGCGACCAGTAAGAATAACAATATACGCTTCATCGGTTTTTTTTGAAATGAATGGGACAAAGATACACTTGATGTTCAGATATCAGTTTTCAGTGGGCAGTGATCAATGTTCAATGATCAGTGTAGAACGGAGCGAAGCGAGTTCATCGACTTAAAGGAAATCATTGGAATGATCAATTAAAAATTGAGAATGAAGAGCGCTGTCACAACTTGTCCGCCTAGGGCGGATGGCTTTGACGATTGCAATGAGGTGAACGGGGGAGGGAGATATAACTATCAGATGTCAGTTTTCAGTGAGCAGTTTTTTAGTGCGCAGATTTCGGTGAAAAGTGTTTTGGCTTGTAATAGCAGCATATCTCTCAAAAGGAGAACAAAAAAAAGCCACGCAAAATCTTTGCGCGGCTTTTCTAATAGTACTTTTATAAACAGTTGATTAAAACGGAAAAGGGCCTTTCCAATCATTTAATCCGTCTTGTATGCCTCGGATCATGTAGAGGGTTCCTTCTCCATTGGCAACAATTTCGAACATTTGACCGCCAAAACTATACCTGGCGGATGCACCTACTGCTCCAAAGGTTGATGAAATTTGATTGGACCAATTTGAGATTGATTCGACAGGTTCATAAACATCACCCCAACCGATAGCAGCAGTATTATAATTGACGCGAGATAAGCCATCGGGAGAGAAGAAGGTGTGTTGAAAATCATTACCCCCAAGCTGACCTCGATTATTGTAAATAGCACCAATCCCTCCTCCAAAGGAGCCGCCCGGAACAGTGCCGCCAATAGTTCTAGGAAGGCCAAGGCCCGTATTGCCTTGATCAGCAGATTTATATGTGTTATCAGAAGGGACATAAATTACGTGTTCTCCTCCATTTCCATAGGCTATAACTCCAATATCTGTTATGTCTCCAACAGCAGGAGTGAGATCCCTCCAACGACCGATTGCCTGAACCGAAGAGATACTATTGGATATAGTCTCTCCGTTAGCGTCGGCTGGGAAAAGCTGATCCATATTAAAAGGACCTTCTACCACATTATCGGGGCCGTTTTGTTCTACGCGCACATACTGCGTTCCATCGCCTATAAAAGCGATCAATGTGTTGTCGTCATCTTGGTACATGGCAGTTACATTACCTGCCACTTCGTTTATCTGAGACCAGTTTACAGCAAATTCAGGAAAGCCTTCCGCATAAGGCGTGCAATCCGTGATAGTGTAGCTTAGGTTAAGCTGGGTAGCGACCGTTTGGGTGGGGTTGGCTATCTCATTTACCACGTACGATATAGGAGCACCCGTTCCAAAAGAAGTGGTATTCACAAGTGCTTCGCCGAGGTCCTCAAGCGCCTGATCGGCTGAAGTGGCAAACGCATTTTCCGTCAATCCGCCGCCGTACGCTTGTACGCTGATATTTAACTCTTGAAGAGAATTAGAAAGCGAAACGCTTGCATCTACCTGCCCGCTAGATACCCATCCGTTCCATTTAGCGCTAAGCGCAGCTTCCATTTCTGCATGCGAGCTTGATGAACTGATCAACATATAGAAAATACGACCGTAGGTTACCTGCTTTACGTAGCATCCGGGATTCCCAGGCTCTATCCATTCGCCCAGCTGAGCGGCAGTTACACTAGAGCCAAAAAAATCGGACCCATCAGCACTCACATCTCCGTTCTCATCTTTCAGATCAAAAATCATGGTGTAGAACGACTGCTTTACCGAGACGAGTATATTGCTTTTACTCTCATCTTGGCTATAGCTCAAGCTACCCGTTACGTTTACGGAAGGACCTTTGTACTTAAACCCTAAAGTGGCTGCCAGATGCTCTTCTGAGTAAATTCGTTGAAACTGGAAATCGGTATTGGCTGTAACATCCAATTGGTCGGTAGTGGCACCCGCAATAATTTGGTTCATTCCGTCTCCGATGGAGATTCCATTGGCGGGTTCTACGTCTACATTGGTCAAGGAGAATCCGCTATTTCCAGAAATCCTCACATTTCCTCTTCCTCGGGGTAGTACAATGGCACTCGGTGTGGGTTCACCAACCGTGTTTCCCTGAAGCAGAGAACCGGGATAGATGACCGCTTCGTTAGGAGCCATCAAGGCAAAGTCACTGCTCAGTCCGGGGTTTGAACCGAATTCTACCACTTGAGTGGTACAACTCCAGTACGTTCCGTCTTGGCCCAATGAATCCGACTCAACTGTTGTCTCCACAACTTGCGTATCGGTCAATTCAAAATCAAAGCCACCGGCTCCGTTTATTATTTCACCCAGATCACCCGTCGCTGTTGTTGATGGAGATGGACCATTGTCGTCATCATCATCTTTCTTACATGAAACAACAACTGCGATAAGAACTAAAAATAAAACAAACTTTTTCATAATGGATAGGTTAGCGCACGCGAAGCGCAAGGTTTAAATGATAAGAGTTAATAATACATTTGGAAGTTCGTACAGTATCCATGGAATCATGACACTGCAAGAATTGTATAAATCGTTTGAAGCTGTCTCTTGAACTAAACTCATTTCTGCGTATGTCAAATGAGTTTAGGATGCTCTGAGCGATGCAATAAGTAGTCCGAATGAAACAAACGATGAGGGAATAAATCTTTCTCATTGGAGATTTTCGTTATAGTTTCTCCAAAACTAGAATCCCCGCCTGGCTAGGCTTTGTGAGAATGTCTCAAATATTTGTCATTTTGTTTCAAGCGGCAAAATCAGGATTTTGCCACCTCCTCTGAGCCTTTTTCAGTGTAGTGGCTGGGGCTCTTTCCATAGTATTGCTTAAACGACTTTGAGAAGTGGGCCAAGCTGGAAAAACCGCAGCTGTAAGCGATCTCACTTATGTTACCCATTTTCTGTTCCAAACAGGACTTGGCCCTTTCCATTCTTAAGCGTTTTATTATTTCTGCCGGCGATTCACGGAACAGACTCTTGGTCTTACGAAACATACTGGCACGACTCATTCCAAAGTGCGCAGCAAGTGCCTCTACGGTCAAGTCTTCTTCACCTAAATGTGTCTCGAGATAGGCATTGAGTTTCGAGATCCATTCCTCATCTTGGGAAGGAATGGACAAGGGTTGAAGGCTGATTTTAGAAAGGCTTTCGTGGTGTTCAGAAAAGAATGTCCTCAACCGCATGCGCTGCTGAATGAGGTTGTCGATTCTCAGCTTCAGCTCATCCATATTGAATGGCTTTGTGAGGTAATCATCAGCGCCAAAATCCAAACCACTTAGTTTATCCGAAATTTCCGATTTTGAGGTAAGCAAAATAAAAGGTAGAAAATTCAAATCGTCACTAGTTCTTACCTTTTTAAGAAGTGATAAGCCATCTCCATCGGCCATCATAATATCAGAAACAATGAGATCGGGAGTATCATTTTGAAGAAGGGCCCAGGCCTCATTTCCCGAAGACGCAAGAATGATGTTGAATCTATCCATCAGAGAATCCTGAACGAAAGCTTGAATCTCCTGATTGTCTTCTACAATGAGCACCTTCTTTAAATGCTTTCGCTGAACTTTTTGTCTTGACTCATCCGGAAGGATTTTATCAATGGTTTGCTTTGACGTTCTGGAAAAAACAAGATCACTCTCGGCAACAGACTCTGAAACAATTGGCAAGGTCACGGTGAAGCAGGTTCCCACACCTTCTTTGCTTTCTACCCTAATCTCACCCTTGTGCAAACGCGTAATTTCCTTGGCAATGGAAAGTCCGATACCGGTACCCGGTTGAAACTCGGATTTCTGAATTTGATAAAACCTGTCAAAAAGCCTGTCGAGTTGTTCATCCGGAATTCCTTTCCCCGTGTCAGTCACCGTAATAATCGCATGAGCATTATTTTCAGTGAGTTTTAGTTCAATGGATTTTCCATGTGGGGTAAACTTAAAAGCGTTCGACAGCAGATTGTGAAACACCTTATCCAGTTCATCGGGATCAAACTCAACCACAAGATCTTTTTCAGCCAGTTTGACAGAAAATGAAAGATTTTTCTGCAGTGCTACGGATTGATAATCAGCGGCCACGTTCCGAAGTAGTTGGTTAAGAACTCCGGGCTTTGCAGTTAGTCGAGCAGTTCCTGATTCCAGTTTTGTGAGGTCGAGTAATTGCTCCACCAAACTTTGAAGCCGCTTTGAATTTCGGATGATTCTCTTGAGGTGATTGTTTTCCAAACCGGATTGGTTGGTGTCCTGATTCTTCTGAAGTTCCTCGAGCGGCCCCAATATCAGAGTTAGAGGAGTTCTGAATTCATGAGAAATATTCTCAAAAAACATGTTCTTTTCTTTATCGAGAATGAGCAGCTCATCCTTTTGCTGTTCTACGATTTTCTTTTGTTGGTTCAGGCTAGCTGTGCGCGATTTTACTTGTGCCTCCAGTTCTCGTTGAGATTTTTTTAATGCCCTTAGCCGAAACCAATAAAATGCGAGAAAAAATCCAAGCACCATGACCACCATGAGGAGCTTGAACCAGATGGTTTCAATAATCTTTGGGGTCTTTACAATCTGAACCGTTGCCTCGGCAATCGGAGCTTCTTGATCATCGACGTAGGTTTGAACTCTAAAGGTGTAGGTACCACCTGGTAAGTTGGTATAAATCGCTTCGTTTCCCGAACCTGAAATACGCCATTTTTCGTCGAAACCCTCCAGTATATGACGGTACTTGAATCTATGTTGATCACGAAAGTTAGGACTGATGTATTGAATCTTCAAATCCGTTTGGTCACGATCTAAGAAATAAGAATTATCTCCGAGAGTCAATAAAGAGTCGCCTGAAAAAACAGTCGAAATTGTTGTGTTTTGGTTGAATGAGTCAAAGCTGATGGTTGACGGATCAATTTTTACTATACCATCTTGAGTAGGATACCAAAGTGTACCATCATTATCTTGATAACTCGAGTTTTGAAAGCCACCGTTTGCTTCGCGATTGAGCATCCCATCTTTTTCTGTGAAGGCTATCGAACTCACCCTGTCGAGATCACCGTCAAAGAAAGACTCCAGTTGATCGAGCAGGACGTAAAAAATTCCTTGATCAGAACTCATCCATAGCCTTTGGAATTCATCTATTTCAAAACTGTGTATCCCTGCAGTATACAGGCCCTTATCGGTGGAAATACCCTGATTTTTTTTTCTGTTTCGATCAAGGCGATTCAAACCATTATCTTCAGTGGAAACCCAGATAAAACCTTTTTCGTCTTCCCACAACGCCCTGAGGTTGTTGCTTCGCAAACCATCTTTTTCTGTATATGCGATCCATTGATCTTCGGAGGGAATATACCGATGCAGGCCTCCACCTTTCGAAGCAAACCACAAATCTCCGCGATGATCTTCCAACATATAATGGACTTCGCCCATTTCTGAAGTTCTGCGAACCGTGTCTACATTATTATTGCGCCAGGTATAAATACCTTCCCTAGTGCCAAACCAAATGGTAGAGTCACTACTTTCAAAGATGGTGTAAACCTCAGCGTCAATTTCTTTGATTCTGACGCCACTGTCCAATAAGGGTTTATCGTACGGTCTTTCTTTCTGCCAGTATTGATTGTTGATGAAAAACTTATTGTCCGTGGTCTCCAAAAAACTAGAAGTAGCGCCCCATGCATATTTGGGTCCCATCGAGCGCCGCTGATTATTTTTGAGATAATTCAGATAAACTGTCCATTCTCCAAACCAAATTGCACCGTGAGTATCGCCATAAACTCCATAAAAATTATTAGTGCCAATTGGCGACTTTATAACCTCAATAAGCGCTTTCTGAAATCGCTGAACACCCATATTTGATAAGGTAAGCCATATAGAATTCTCCCTATCACAGAATATTGAAGTGACCCTTTGTGCAGCGGTAAACTGAAAAATTCCATTTAAAAATATACTGTCTGTTGAGAAGGTCCAATAATCAACATTTTCGCAAAGACAAGCCACGCCGCCTTGTTTCTTGGCCTCGGTCCTTACGTCCCTTTCAGAGCGATATACTACTGAAATGCTATCGTCCGTAAGCTCGAACAGACCTGTTTGAGCATGTATAAAAATCCTTCCCTTCGCTGTCTCGTCCATTCGTGTAACATGCTCTCCTTTCTTGGTCCGTGAAGCTTCAAGTACGGCTATATTTTGAGGGGCAAATACACTATCTGCACTTAGCTTAAGTATCGTTTGATAAAACCACCACACTGAGCCATCATCTTGAGTCCAAAATGATCCGCTATTGCAGCCTGAAGGTAGTTCACAATAAAATTCAGTGTTCTCATAGGGATATTCCGATTTAAGAATCCTGTCGTCATCACTGGAAAAAAGAACGCTACCATCTGCCAATCTTACAGCTGAGACCAATGTATTTTTAGGACCAATATCATTGGGTTTGATATTTAATAAACCATCCTTTCTTTTAAGTCTAATACCATCTAGACCCAATATCCAAGTAAGGGAATCCCCGTCTAAGAGAATCCTCTTGCTGTAGCCTTCAGAAAACGATCCGTATGATTTAAATTTTTGATTCTCGTAATGAATTAAATACCCGGGTTCAGTTGTTATCCAAAACGAGTCTCCCAAGCCCTTTTGGATGGTCAGCATTCTATTGGACTCGATGCCGGGAGTATTCGAAACATCAAAAAGCGTGTAATTATTGCCGTCAAAGCGGACCAAGCCCTTCATAGTAGCCATCCAAATCAGACCATCCGTAGATTGAAAAATCTGATTCACTGTCGAAACGGGTAATCCCGTTTCCTGAGTATAAAGTTCGCTTAAATAGTCTCGATCGCGGTCCGCATAAAATTCCGTCTGCGCCTTACCTAGGTTAAGTATTCCGCAGAGCAAGAATACCATAAACAAGCGAACGCAAATTTGAATCATCGGCTGAAAATAGAGAATCACACGAATAATGGCAAGCTGTAAAGAGAGGGCCTCGTGATTAGGGAGTACAGATCTGAGAAATCATGATGAAATCCAGATGATTGCGTTGATATCTTGTAGTACATGATAACGACATTGTACGCTAGATCCTAGATGCCGTCCAATCTTTTGCAGCTATCAGATCTGTTGGTTATGGCACACATTGCTGCCTTGAGTCCAAATCCCTTATCATCTGAATTTATCCATATATTTCACACCTTGTGGAACCGAATTTATTTCGTCAAAACGATACCCCAAACAGCAAACCATGAAGAAATCTTTGTTTACCGCTCTGCTTCTCTTTTTTGCAGTGGCCACCTTTGCCCAAGAGAAAAAAGAAGAAAAACCCGAAAAAAAGGAAATTCCTAATGGGGAGATTTTTACGTCCACACAGTCGGTTACGATTGATGGTAAGACTATATCGCTGTCTACAGAAACGGGTACGGTGCAATTGCGCGATGAAAATGATGTGCCCATCGCCTTGTTTGGTTTTACCCATTACAAGAAGGCCAACTCAAGCGAAAACAGGCCGATCGTATTTGCATTCAACGGCGGACCGCTATCGGCTTCTTTCTGGTTGCACTTCGGTGTATTAGGTCCAAAGCGCGTCGAGATCAATGATCCCGATTACACCAAACCCGCTCCGTATAAAACGGTGAACAATGAGTACTCCATTCTCGATAAGGCCGACTTGGTGATGATCGATCCCATAGGTGTTGGATTTAGCAAGCCCGTCGGCGAAGCGAAATGGGAAGACTTTTGGGGCGTAGATCAGGACATCAGAAGCATTGGCCTCTTTATCGAACAGTTTATCATTCGAGCGGAGAAATACAATGCGCCCAAGTATCTGCTCGGTGAGAGCTACGGCACCTTCAGAAATGCGGGGTTGGTAAAGCACCTACAAGACAAAGGCATCGCCATGAACGGGGTCATTATGGTTTCTGCCGTATTTGAGTTGCATCACTTGCTCTTTGGCCCCGGTGATGATATGGCCTACTTGGTTCACTTCCCCGCTTATGCTTCTACCGCTTGGTATCACGACAAGGTGAAGGATAAGGGCGAGAATCTGGAAGCATTCCTCCAAGAGGTGAGGAGCTTTACAGAAGATGAGTATGCACCCGCCTTGCTCAAAGGAGATCAATTGACCGAGGTCGAGAAAGGGGAGATGGCGCAGAAACTTGCTGACTATTCGGGGTTGAGCACGGACTATTGGCTGAACGCCGATTTGCGTGTAACGAATAGAGAGTACTTTCAGGAATTGCTGCGCACGGAGGGACGAACGGTTGGGAGACTGGATTCCCGTTTTACCGGTATCAACGAAGACCTATTGGCGCAAACGGCGCTTACCGATCCGCAGAGCGATGCCATTGCGCCTCCTTATATCTCGGCCTTTAAGGACTATTTGTACAATGACTTGGGTGTGAGAAAAGACCTGAGCTATACCACTAGTGCGGGATCGCGAGAGGGGTTTAAATGGGACTGGAACCACAAAGGGAATATGATTTGGAACATGCAAGCAGTCGTAAGCACGCTTCCCGATATGACTTCGGCCATGAAGCAAAATCCGAACTTGAAGATTCTCATCCTAAACGGATACTTCGATCTCGCGACCGTATTTTACGGAGTGGAGTATTCCATCAATCACATGGGCCTCGATGCCGAATTGAAGAAGAACATCATCATGAAATACTACGAAGCCGGTCATATGATGTACACGCATAAACCATCCATGGAGAAGTTTAAGATGGATGTGGATGCGTTTATTGATCAGACGTCGAAGTGATTTGGATTTTGGCCTTTAGCCGCTAGCCATTAGCTGTTAGCTGATCCTCTAGTAGTGCCAATTCGAATAAAGATTAGATACTGTCCTCCTTTTGTGAGAGGCGGTGCGCTAGCGGAGGGGGTGGCTTTGACGATTGCAATGAGGAAAAGACGGGGGAGGAATGTTCGCTTCAGTTCGGCTGCGCTCACTGACCACGCTCACTTTTTGTCCACGAAGCAAAGCTCGACGGAGTCGATGTACACAAATGGCCACTAATGGACATAAATGGGTGTGAGAGAATTAAAATAAAAGAGAGTCCTACACGTGTTCTCCGCCTCAGGCGGATGGATTTAACGATCGCAGTGAGGTGAAGACGGGGAGGCTTTGGGTTTATCTTAGTATCGGTTTCCACTTTTTGCTCGCCCAAAAAGTGGAGTAAAAAAGGCGCGGAAAATACCATCCTTGAGCTTTGTCTTTGCCGCACGGCCTTCCCCCGGGTCGACAAACTCCGGGATCGCACTATTTTCCGAAGAGCCACCGCACGGAATGTTTGCGCACGGATGTTAGCTATTCGAGTTCTGACGGAGGAAGAACGGGGAACTTGCCCGCCTCTGAAGGATCGAAATGGATTTGAAGGTTTATCCAAATCCCCTCTCTACCAGGACTACCATTGAAACAACGACTGAGCTGAGAGATGCCCGAATAATTGTAGCTAATTCACCGGGCCAAATTGTGAAAGATATTTCAAGAGTAAATTCAAGCACTCTCACCTTCGATCGTCACGGCTCACCGAGCGGGATGTATTTCGTGCGATTGATTCAGGAGAATCGGGTAGTTGCTTCTACCAATGTGCTGATCACGGACCGACACAAATTGAGTGACCCGTGATCAATCCGAGAAGAGATTTCGCCGCACTCTCCTGCAATTATCTGATCGATCCAATCGTTTTTCCTACAAAGCTGAAAACAATGAATTTGAGATTTTTCTTTTTGGGAGCTGTACTTTGTGTTGCATGGACGGGTTGCAATCATCAATCTGAAGTGGACGAATACAATGCTTCTTTGATGTACTTCGTTTTTGAGGGGGTCGAAAATTCGGCCAAAGTGAGCAAGATGCGTTTGTATGCTTACTATCAGGAGAACAGAGAAAAATACGGCGAGGCCTACAGAGTGGGCGAGCAGGTAGTAGCTATAAACCAATCATTTGTTGATAGAGTGGATTCAATGCTGATAAATAGCAGTGAACCCGTTGACGACGAAGAATTCTACCAACTCTTCGTGGCGACAATAGACAGTCTGAACAATTGCTTGAAGAGGAGTGGAGACCTGACATGGTTTAATGCGAGATCAGTTAGGGAGCTTCATCCGAAAGCGAATAATCTGACTCTATTATTGGCAAGGCAAGCTTCAACTCAGTATTGCAATGAGATTCTCGAATACTTGGTGGAAGACATGAGTGGTTGTGGCTGGAGATTTCCGAATGTACAGTATGAACTCGTGAATAGCACCAGACTAATACTCAGCGAAAGAATCTATCAGCAGTGCGAGAACCGAGCCTTGGAGATCTCTTCATTTACCAAAGATGGAATACCTATTGAAAAAAAAATAAGGTCAAAAAACTCAGCTGCTTTTGCTGAGGTTACTTTTGATTCTCTTCCTCCGGGTAACTACAAGGTTGAAGGAATACTTAAAATGCTCATTGGTAGCTCGAGGTTTGTTGAAGAACCGATCGAGTATCGTTTTTCCGTAACTGAGGATATGCCATAACCATAAGCATAAATATTGACCTCATTCATTACTTCACCACCATCACTTTTTCAGATCGTATATTTCCCATCATTCGTGCTACAATGATATACATACCTTGGCTGAGCGGTTTTGTGCCTATTCGATGAGTCGTGCCACCTTCCGTGGATCGACTGATGAGTTTTCCCGATGCATCATACAGTTCCAATTCAGTGATCGTTTCGCTGCTACGAATCAATATATCTTGATTCAAAGCAAAGGTGGGACTGATCGAGAAAAAAGTGGAGTCACTTTCCGTAATATCATCAATTTCCTCTTCCTCTTCCTCTTCAATTTCAGAATCAAAATCAGCCAATACTTCTACTTCCGTTGGAGTAATTTCTCTGGAGTAGAAGCGCACGTCATCAACCACTCCAAAAATTCTTCCTTTGAGGCTAGTTGAATTATTGATTATGGACGCCAATACGATGGATGCGTCACCCAGCGAGGAGAAGTTTTCCCTCTGAGCAATCAGAAGTTCTCCATCAACATATATTTTAATCGAATCGTCGGAGGCATAAGAAATGGTGAGGTGGTACCATTGATCAATGACGGCCGTAACTCCCGTGGTGTATTTTACGCTTCCGCTTTCAATATAGGTCGAGAACTGATCATTTTGATCATCAAGAAAAAGATGAACATCATCAAACGTACTGATATTCAAATACGAGAGCAGAAACATGTCTGACTTTTCTGATGCCAGCTCTTCAGGTTTGAACCAAAGGGCGTAGGACCATTCCGGATTATAGAGTTGAATCATTTCAGGAAACAACACATAGTCCCCGGGCCCTGAAAAACGCAGAGCCGACTGAGGTGATCCTAATCGGTCTTCTGTGAACTCACACCCGGTTATAAAGGCTAAATTGTTATTGCCGCTTGAATCAGCTCCACTATTCGAAAAAGTATAATGGCCCACCAAGTCTAAGTCAAGATTGATATTCTGTGCGAGCAATTGACTAGTCGTTAAAATGATCGCTGTAAAAAGTAGAATATGCTGTTTCATAACACGAATCTAGACTTAAAAGGTACCAAAAAATTTGCTATTCTTTTCGGCCAAACCAATAAAATGATACATGAGATTCTTGATTTTTCGCTCGAGTGAAGTGTGGATATCGTCCAAGGATGAGCTCAGTTTCATTCCTCACATTTCCGGCATGCCATATGCTTTGTTTTTATGCATGAATAAAGTCGTCTCCATTTTCGTGCTTTCAGTTGTTTTGGTTTCCTGCGCATTTCGCGGCGGAATGAAGTCTCCCTTAGAAGACGAAGTGCACATCGCCACGGTCAATAACAATGTGTGCAAGCGCCTCAAAGACAAAGTCATTCTCTACGCCATTTTTGTGGATTCGAGGTACACCAACCCATGGACCGAGCACGATATCTACTCGTCTATTGATTCGATGAAACTGGCTATTGAGTGGATCGAAAAACAAGCGCGGGATAGACAAGTGCCGTTGGATATCGAGCTCGACTTCCACCAAGACGCCAAAGACATCATTCCCATCGAAGCCAACTTGATGCGGCAAACCCTTTCCAAGACTTTGTTCAACTCCAATGGAGTGCGGAATGTAGACCGTTGGGCAGATAAGGTAGCCAAGACAGCCTTGGTGATTTATGGTCGAGATACTTCTAAAGTAACGCGTACCAAGATTGTCCCTAAAGATCGGGAGCGACTTTTGGCAAGGGTGCGTGATGTCCACAAGACCGACAATGTGGCGCTGATTTACTTTATCAATAACTACTATACCGATGAGGTATCGGTAGCGATACATACGGCCCAAGACCATGACCCCGAGTATGCCGTGGTGAGCTTTAAGGAACCTGCTACCATCGCCCATGAGTTTTTACATCTCTTTGGTGCTTTGGATCTCTACAAGTCTCCTTTTGACAAAGCAAAGCAACTAAGGAAGTTCAAATCCTTTGCCATGCGCGAATTTCCCAATGAGATTATGGCCTTCCCACATCGGGGATTGGATTCACTAGGTATTAGTCCCTTAACGGAATACCTCTTGGGCTGGGACCGTGAGTTGGACGAGAAGTATAGCGATATGATTACGGGTGGAAAGGTCAGGGTGGCGAAGTATTAATAAAGTTTATCTAGCTAAAGTCGCCGCATCCCAAGGTGGTCTGCAATAAGAAGCAAAAAACCGTATGCAAGGGATGGCATGTTGGAAATACCAGAGCTTTGTAGTAAAGTTTACTCAAAATCACCCAATTGGGTGAAGAGCGCGTATCGGGTAATCATCACCTTTGGCAATAGAAACAACAACCATAAAGACATGAGAACCTTAAAACTAGTACTCGCTTCATTTGCCTTCGCTTTCAGCCTTTCCATCTTTGCTCAGGATACCGAGATGGCGATGATTACAGAATTTGAGCTTACAGAGACTTCTGCCGAAAGTATTTTGTCGAAAGAGATCTCGATGGCTAAGAGAAACAAAACAACCAAAAGTGCCCGCTTCAGAGCCAATGCCGGTTATACCAACGTGGGAGGCTACTTGAGCAAGCACCTTCAATTTCCCGATGAAGCCCGCGTTCTAGGCGTAAGCGGAGAAGTAAAACTGGCTTTCGACATTTTACCCGATGGGTCCATTGCCAATATGGAAGTATTGGAGTCTCCGCTCGATCTTTTCAGCGAAGAATTGATCTCGGTTATGCAATCCATGCCCGATTGGAGCCCCGCCTTTCGCGATGGTCTTCCCGTTGAGTCGCGTCAGGAGATACACGTCAATTTCAGATTGCCGTAAGTAGTTGACAGAGGTCAGAGGTCAGTTTTCAGTGATCAGTGAAGAGTGAAAAGTGTTTTGGCTTCTAGCCGCTAGCTTTTACCTGATCCTCTTGGAGTATCGATTCTAATAAAGACGAGATGCTGTCCCCCTTGTTTGTGGGCTAGTGCGCTGGCGGAGGGGGTGGCTTTGACGATTGCAATGAGGAAAAGACGGGAGAGGGAGATATAGATGTCAGTTTTCAGATGTCAGATGTCAGATGTCAGTTTTCAGTTGGCAGTGATCAATGTTCAATTAGGAATGTGCAATGATCAATGTTGAACCGGGCGCAGCGAGCTCATCGACTAAAAGGTGATAATTGCGTTGATCAATTAAAAATTTAGAATGAAGAGCGCTGTCAGAACTTGTCCGCTTAAGGAGGATCGAGTTGCGGAAGAAGGGGGTTGAACTTCGCGACAGCTCAAACTTTCAAAATCCCTTTCTGTAGCGCTAAGTAGATCAAGTGCAGGCTGTTTTTGGCTTCGAACTTTTGGATGAGGTTTTTGCGGTGACTGTCTACGGTATGGTGAGAGATAAAGAGTGCTTCAGCGATCTCTTTGGTGCTTGCGCCTTTGTAAAGGCACTCGAGCACTTCCTGTTCGCGCTCGGTCAAGCTGATGCTCTCTTCATCGTGCTTCCTGAGATTGAGCGCAAGGTACTTGGCCACCGATGGGCTGAAGTAATGTCCTTGGAGGTGGAGCTGACGAATGGCTGATGCAAAGTCAGAATCTTCTTCACTCTTGAGCATATAACCGTGCACCCCGTCAGAGATGCACGAGACAATCACCTCTGGCTTATTGTGCATGGTGAGCATCATGACTTTTATAGAAGGGTAATCGTCCAAGATTTTTCGGGCTACATTCAGTCCGTTTACTTCATTATCGCCGTCCAGGCTATAGTCCATGATCACTACATCGGGTTGCCTAAGGGTCAATTGCGATAGGGCAGAAGCACCTGATCGGGCGATGTCCATCACTTCGATGTCTTCTTCTCCGCTGAGGATAAATGAAAGGCCTTCGGTTACTACTTTGTGGTCGTCTACGAGGTTAACGGTTATGTTCATTTGGCTAGGGGTAGGGCTACAAGATAAGAAGTTCCTGTTTTCCCATCACTTTCCAAGCGAATTGTTCCGTTCAATTTTTCTACTCTGTTTCGAAGGTTCTTGAGGCCGATGCCTTCATATGCTGCTTTTGGGTCGAAGCCAATCCCGTTATCGCTGTAGCGGAAGATGATTTCGGCATTGATGTCTATTTCAATTTTCACCTTGGTCGCCTTGGCGTGCTTCAGCGTGTTGCTTAGCATTTCTTGGGTGAGGGCATACAGTTCTTGTTGGATGTCCTCGCTTTGTTCGTCCATTTCTCTTGAAACTGCCAGAGTTATTTTAATGCCATTGGCCTCTTCTATGGCGGCAATAAGCTGGTGAGCAGCTACTGCATAACCAAAGGTAGCTACTGAACCCTCATAGAGGTCGTGCGAGATGCGGCGTACTTCTTTTACCGCCTGATCTAATAGTCGTTTTAGCTTGCCAAACCCCTCCTCCTGCTCTGTCTTGAGCGCTGAAATTTTCTTCTCCATATTGCTGTTGTAGAGTTTGGCAGTAAAGAGTATTCCGCCGAGTCGGTCGTGTAGCTCTTGAGATATGCGTCTTCGCTCGGAGTTCTGACCTTTCAGCAGGGCGTTTACGTTTTCCACTTCTTTTTTCATGATGAGTTCATCGATCTGTTTTTCTCGGAGTTCGATTTCTTGTTGGGCAATGAGCTTACGCTTGCGCATCAGGAGGATGACGTCCAACAATACCACGGCAACGAGGAATACCACGGCAGAAGCAGTAATGACGATGTAGTTGATCAAATTCGTTTCTTCCATAGGATGGCGGTAATAAGGATAATGGACCAAAAAATATAGGCTACCGTATTGATACTGTAAAGCGCATTTGCATAAGCTTTGTCTATTGAACCAGCTAAAGGCAAAGCGCTCATTGCCGTAGCCATAAGGGTGAGGTAGAAAAAGTTAGCTAATCCGAAGGCCAAAAGAATGAGGCTGACACGAGCCTTTTCGGCAATGATGGTTCGAATAAAGACATAACTCAAGATAGCTGTCATTAAACCTTCAAGTGTATTGGCTGCATATTGCAACTCAGTAGGAGGATTTTCCAGAATCGTTGAGCCAATCCGAATAAGAACGACAGACACCATCCCGAATAGAAATAACCATCTTATTCTCGACTTTTGGCTCACAGCTGTGAAGTACACAAACAGGCTGATGACTCTCTCTATCGGTAGCAGGAAATTGTACGCAAGTCCAGTTTCCACTTCATATTCACTCAGAAAGAAGCAGACAATGTCGCAAATCAAATTGAGCCATATCACGATGGCAATCGGCTTTTCTACCTTGCTGAGCTGCTCGTAATTCTTTGCGAAGAGCAGCGCGGCAATCAGGCAGAATGGTGTTCCGGCATCGGTGAAGTTTAAAGTGAAATCCAATCACTAAAGACTTAAGGGCATGTGGGCGCGGGAACTGACACTGTGCCGCAGTCCGGTGGACAAAGCTGACCAATATTGAAAGCCTTGTTTCTATAACGTGCTGAATAGCCGAAGTAGTTTTCGTACGGTACATCATCGATTTCAAACATCTTTCCTTGATTTCCAAATCTTAGTAAAGGTGTATGGTCTCTGCTTTCATCTATTGTTGGGGTGTCTATCTTATCTTTTCTTGCACCATGATCGATGTATAGATATGGATCTATACTCGAAGCATATTCAGCGTCAAAAGCTCGAAGTTCTTGCGTTTTATGAAATACCATACGGGCGTGATAAGGAGAAGGTATCAAATTTAGAGCTACTCCATCTTTGGTTACTTGACAGTAGTAGTCTTTTCGTTTCTTATCAAAAAATGCGATGTCTTTTCTTTGAATACTCGTTGAAGCGTTAGAAACTTCAATGTATTCAAACCCACCCCCTGCCTTCGGAAGAGGATAAGCTGAAAATTTTCTGTTAGAATCGATCTTACCTAGGCCGATGAAATATGATAATTGTTTCGTTGTGGGATCGAACCCATAATGAAATACCAGTCCATCGTATTCATCGTCTAAATCGATCAGAGTAAGAAGTCTTCTCAGTTCGTCAGTGTATTCAATTTTTATCTGAGATTTATCCAACCCTCCTGCAGTATCGTATAGGGAATTAAAATCTGATATCGCCTTATCCCACTTTTTGAGGGGTAATCTTAACTTATGTCCATTCATAGTAATTGATTTAATATGTTTTGGTGTAAATCTCCCCCTAAAGAAAACAATTTTCCTAACCGGTTCAGGCCAATTGAGCTCCCCAATTTTAGGGAGGTGTGCTCTGTGCCAACCGAAATACAGATCAGTTGAAGTTGTAAGGAGACCGATTCTTCCAATTGATGCCTTCGGTATTTTCAGGATTGTTCACGCTCTTTTTAGCGATCCGTTTTGAAACTGTATTTTCGAACCGGATTAACCCTTCACAGAGAGATGATGTACCGATTGATCATTTTAGTATTTCTTTTTTCAGGCTTGATGCTTACCGCACAAAACAGACGAGATCTTCAAGATGACGACTGGGAGGATATGGTGTCCTTCCCTTACGAAATCGAGGGAGAGTTCAGTAAAGTGGATGTGAGTATCAAAGAGACGGTAAACAGCGTCACTAAAACGCGCTGGCTATACCGATACGAAGTCAATGAAAATATGGAGCCATTGCTTTTCAGGGTCTATAATGAGGATGTCGGGAACCACGTAGCCGATTATATCTACACGTATTCCCCCGGAGAGGAAGTTCGTATTGTTAAGAAACGCGAACCATTTACGTATTACGAATGGAAGTTGAGGTACAATGAGGTATACGAAGAAGTGAGTTATGTGAACAACGAGTTGAACTACCGATGGACTTACGATAGATCCTCTCCTCAAGAAACGACCATTACAAAACTGAAGAAGAATGAAAAGCCCGTTTATACATGGTATATCGAATCTGATGATCAAGGAAGGGTTGAACGGTCGTATCGAGTAAATGGTAAAAAAGTGACCCAATTTCTATCCCATCAATACGAAGAGGAATCAAACAAGCACAAGGTCTACTACTTTAACAAAAAGGCATTGCAGTCCCTGGAAATCGGCTTGAGTCTGGATCGCGACTCAATCATACAAATGGAACCGAAGACCATCGCATCCATGTATTACCGTCCGGTGCCCATCACATCTTATGCGTATACGGATGACGACAAAATTGCCTCTTACGCTGTCAAAACTCAGGCGGGACGTACCATTACCCAAGATCAATACATGTATGATCGCGATGGTCTCTTGGTACAGAAGGTGTCATCAAATTATACCGGGCTGCCCATTACCGAAAAGTACTTTTACGGCGACAATGGGAAAATAGCGTCCAAGATTCGAACCATTCAAGTCGGCAATGAATCGTATGAACGCACCCATACGTACAGCTACAACTCCGAGAATAGATTGATACGGATCGAAATCAGGTTGTCAGACTCACCTCATGATCTTTTGGAGGTGAATTTCAAATACACAGACTGACCCTTGTTCAAGAAATCATAACCTACTATTCTTGCAGCGATGCTCAGAGCTGAGGAAATCATAGATCGAATTACCGCACGGTTCCCCGATGTATCTTTTGATATCAGGAAGGAAGAGAATTCTGTGCGTTTCAGATTTTCTACCGAATGGCAGAAGGAATACGGTTATTCAGCATGGATAAGCGTACACCGTGAAAAGCTTCACACCTCTATCGGCGCTTCTTTGATCGATGAAGAGAATAAGTATTTTTGGTATGAGCCATTTGACTCCTACAATGCCAAAAAACGTGAGGAAGAATGGGAGGACAGCAAGTGCTTTTTGGAATCGGGTATAGCGCTTTTAACGGCGCATCCTACAAAGATCATCCAACGCAAATCGTGGATTTGGATTTCGTATGGTCTGTATTATTTCAAGGACAATACATGGAATCATTACTACACTTCTTCAGGATCCAGATGGTTTGATCATCCGCTTACCAATGAAAAGGAAAGGGAGTGGAGATGAGCAAGCATCGAAATAAGATAAAGTCCAAACGCGGTGGTTTAGCCTACATTTTTCTAGCGGTGGCCGTTGCCTTTGCCATTAGAGGCGGTTACATGCTAAAGCATCACCTCGTTTTTGTCGGAGAGCACTGGAAGTACAAGCAGCCGGTAGCTTCAACACCGTGGACTGCTTTTTTATACGCTGCGTTTTTTTTCGTCTTGTTTTATTTCACCTTTAAGCGAAAGAAGGAAGAGGAGTGATTTGAGCAATTATTGAAGCTTTCATCTTTCCGTTCCGGCATCCTAACATAAGGTCAGGTCCTGCCCAATATGATGAGATCAAATTCTTATAGGCATATAGAAACTTTAACAAAACGTTCACAGCGTATTTTTCTGTGTCTGCTTTTTATTGTCAATCTTGCTGATGTAAAGCCTGAAACAGTTTTAACTAATCTACCGATTGCTATGAATTCTAAATCAAACTATCACACAAAGATTTATTTATTGGTGCTATTGATCACCCTTACTTTCTCCGCTTCAGCTCAACTGGAATGGGATAGACTAATGCCACAACCCACGGAGAATTGGATTCAAGATATCGTATTTATCAACCCTTCTCAAGGGGTGATGTGTACGTTTTATCAAACGTTCTCCACCTCAAATGGAGGCGAAACTTGGGAAGGCGTCGAGTTAGGCGGTTCATCCGTTTTAGAGGTGCACGAGCAAACCATCGCAGCTTTGGGAGGTGGTCGATTGTTTATGTCTTATGACGGAGGCATCGATTGGGAATTGAAATTTGACGGTGTACCGAATGGTGTTGCTTTGAACGATGTTTCTTTTTCATCAAGCTCTGAAATTACCTTATTGGGGCGTGATAGCAATTCGATCAAAAGACTTTACAGATCAAATGATTCAGGTCAGACCTGGGATACTTTAAATGTTGCCATGCCTTCTAATGCACGCTTCTTAAATGTTATAAGCGGCGACACCTTCTTCTTTGTCTGGGGAGGCGCAGTTTATAAAACGGAGAACGGAGGGAATACCCTCAACTTGTCTTATGAGAGTCCGAATTCAAATGCGGATATCACCGAGCTCCAGATTCTTAACGATTCGACCCTTTATGGGATCGATGACGCAGGGAGTTTTTTCAAAACCGGGGATAGCGGCGAAACGTGGGAAACGGTAGACATAGTTGAATCTTGGATGCCGGCGAATTTCAACGATATGCATTTTTCGGATTCCATGAATGGATATACAACATCGTATAATCATTTGATTTACCGCACCGGTGATGGAGGCGAAACATGGACGGAGCTTTCCGATTTTGATTTTTTTAATTTTCCCTACATTTTCTCAATCTACAGCTTATCTCAGGAGACACTTTATTGCGGAGGAGAAGGTGGCGTGATCTTTACGACTACCGATGGGTTGGAGTCTGTAAACGCCAATGCCGTGCCCTTGGATGACGCTAGAGCAATTGATCTGGCAGATGAGAATATTGCCTTTGTCAAAGGGAGTGAAATGTTTTACCGCCTTGACTTAGAAACAGGAGAATACTTGGAAGTTCAACCTTATTGGGATGAGTCGGATACCAAAAACGCTTTCGTCTTTTTTGATGATGAAACGGGTTTTGGTCTCGATCAGGAAGGACAGTTGAGAAAAACCACCGACGGGGCTATGACTTGGTCGGAAATTGACTTAGTCCAATCACCCTCCGGTCAGTTTACCGATTTTGAATTTGTAGATGAAAATAACGGAATCCTTCTTGAAGGAACGACAACCCTTTGGAAGACGAACAATAGTGGCTCGAATTGGGAAGAGATATTCGAAGGAGATGTACAAGTGTTCGATGCCGTCTCGGAAACTTTATTCTTTTTGATCAATCGAGATGAGGATGGTCAGATGAGTTTATTGAGAAGCACAGACGGGGGAGAGAACTGGACGGAATTAGCTGACTTTTTTGCTTTCTTCTATTTTGAATTGCACTTCCTGAATGAGTCCACCGGTTTCGTGAGCTCGAATTTCGGTACCAGTCGAACAGATGATGCAGGCGAAACTTGGGAGCTCGACAATTCAGGCGTTAGCCATTTTCAATTTGTGAATGATGAAATTGGCATTGGTCTGCAATCTCAAGAGGTGTATTTCACAAATGATGGAGGCATGACTTGGAGCCCTACGGGACCAAACAGTGGATTTGTTGCTGATTATTCCATCGCAGGTGATCGCATTGTCGCTTTGAATCGATTGCATGCCATTCATACTGCTCCGATTAATACGCTTTCTACTGAAGAAATAGCCGGTTCAAGTCAGCCTTTACTGATTTACCCAAACCCTGCCTCCGACGATCTTACCGTAGTGTTTCCCGATGGGCAATGGTCTCAATACGAAGTGGTCGATATCACTGGAAAAGTGCTTTTGAGCAAGAAGGTTCAGAACCAAGGCATTTTGCGCGTAGACCTTCGAGATTTCTCTTCAGGTATTTATATCATTCGCATCATAGGAGATGAAGCATCCGTACAGGCCAAAATGATCAAGAAGTAGAGATCGTTCAAGTCACTTCTGAGTTCTTTTGGGATAAATCGAAATGTATTTTCTTTCTATTTTAGATCCATGAAATTGAAATACTTCTTGGTTCCACTATTGGCGAGTCTAATTATCTCCTGTTCGAAAGAGGATGATCCCGATGACCAAGCTGATGGAAAGCTTTGGTTTAGGGGTTACTCACAATCAGAAAAGCTTTTTTATGTCGGCGGCGAACAACGCGATGCTTCAAGTCTGGATTTGTCAACGCTCTTCAATGAAACCCGTCGTTCGTGGATTTCTACTTCACGTTACGTAGGAGATCACTATTTCTTTGATGATGATACGCTGGAAATTCGTTTTGACAATCCACCTTTTAATCGATATGGCTATTATTTCAGCAATGATTCATTGTTTGGACTGATCAACGATAGCTTTATTGGAGGCGACCCATTTCCTCGGTATTTGGCTTCGGGTAGTAAAAATGAGTTAAAGACAAAGCATTGCCTCACCTACATCCGCACTTATCGCGACGATGGCACCTCACGCAAGGGTTCGTCATTTAATGTTACCGATCATGAGACGGTAGAAAGTGTTATTGGCAATTCAGAATTTATGGGGATCAACCAAATGGGTCCGAACGATACGCTGCTTTTGATCAATCAGACCAAGATTTACAATTAGGTCGGTTTTGTATTACGCGTAACCCAAATCACTAAAACTGTCTGTGGGTTTGACTCTCTTTGTAACGAAAAAGAGTCTATTATGAGCCTTACCGTCCAAATCTTATTGGGAGTCATCATACTTCATTTCATCGTAGGCTTTGGTTACTTGATTTACAAGTTGTCGCCTAAGAAGAAGGATAAGGAGTAGGAGCTATCTATTCCGTGTGATGCTCATCCTAAATCGACAAACGCTTTACTCTATTCCGTTTCACTTTTTCTTTTCAGCCTCTTCTCCACCCGCATCGAGATAAAGAGACTCAACAGTACGAACCCGGTAAACAAAAAGAATCCTTCGTTGAGTTTGGAGTGATTGGTTGTGAGAATATCGATGGTATGGGAGATGTTTTCCAATTGACCGAGCTGCTCGGATACGATCCCGGAGAAACCAATGTAAGCCATAAAAATCGCGACTACCATGACGTCGGCCATCGACCATTTCCCCGTTTTGAAAACCATGAAAGCTACCGCTCGATTGGAACGAACACTCTTCCGGAAGAGATAAATCACCGTAGCTAAGAGTTTGCTGAAGGGAAAGATTACGCTAAACAGAAAGACCAAAACAGCCACAAGGAATAGATCAATCTTGCCTTGTCCGATAAGTAGCCCCACCACCTCCACAATGCTTTTGCTTTTGAAATACAGCACTTGATCGCTAAAGAGGACGGGTTCTCCCAAAAGGGTAAAGGACAATTCATCGATCCGAGCGTCGATTTCGATCATCGGCAGGAGTACACCCAAAAAAAGAAGGATTGAGGAAAAGATGACGACCATCAGAAGGGTAAACGGTTGATCAGCCGAACCTGCAAACAAACTCACTAAGACCAGGGTATATAGCAGTCCGATGATGACAAAGTATTTGATCTTTCCGTCGTTCAGAGTACCAATTTCAGCCTTTAGTTTTTGGGTAGCTTCTACTCTTGTTTCGCTATTGTGCTTGGCTAAAATGTGGTCGTGCAGGGTGTAATCCATTTCGGCAAAGGTCTTATCGGCATATTCATCCAGTTTGCCACGGACCCAGTTTTTCAAATCTCGACGATTTTCGGGATCCTCCATAAAGTTTAGGATCTCTTCCGTGATCGTGGGGATTTGTTTTTCGAGCTCGTCAAAGGTTTTGGTCACGCTCGCTACCATGTTTCTGAAAACGCCACCTATGCTTCCACTGTTACTGTCTCGGTATTCGTTGCGAAACCGCCTTATCTGCTCATAAAGGAAGTCTTGAATTTTTACCCGCATTTCCTCGCGGTTGGTATCGGTGATCTGAAACTCATCAATCTTCTTTGCCACGATCGTGGCAACCTGCTCCTTCCATTCATCTACATTGAAAATGCCGTATTTGATCATGGAGAGTTCGATCAGATCCTCGGTGTGTTGCTTTTGCAAGCGATTGATGCGGAAGATTTCAAAAGCAGAATAGCTCTGAATCAGGATGGCTGCAATGAGGAAAATGCGAATAGTGAATTGGCGGGTCATCTGCTTTTTTTCAGCGCTTGAAATTACCTAATGTAATATTCGGTTTTCAGATAAGTCATAACTGTCTGCTTCACGTTTCTAATCACAAGAATCCATGCTTTCCTTGGTTGTTTAGAATCAGTTCGTTAGACTTGTATGAGCCTTAGCGCGCTCAGTAACCAAAATTACTCGTATGAAACCCTTTAAACAACCTTTCACCACTCTTAGGTCCATTTCGCTTAGAACTGCCTTGATCGCATCGCTACTTGTTGTGGTGATGGCCGGCTGTTCTCTCGTGCCTTATTACGATGCGAGCGTCATTGAACAAATTGAAGAAACCACTGCTACCGCCGATCGGTTCTATCTCCTGATGGCCATCGATTCTACTTCAGAAGAATCACTGCGGAAATACGAAATGGCAGAGCCTTTTTACTACGACCTCATTCTCGATTTGCGAAAAGTTAACCGCATGAATGAGTACCGCAAGAAAAGTGAAGCATCGACCAAGCAAGTCGATCTGGCTATCGACATAATTGAGTCGCAAAAATCCATTCATGAAAGCATGGAGCGACTGGATGAGTCCGGTCTTATACAGCTTCATCGGTCTCAAACGATGGATGCCCTCTTTATACTTCGGGCTACTGAATCAAGACTACCCAAACAATCAAACTAAACGACCATGGCATTTGAAATCGACGAAGTAATAGGAGATATGGCTCAAGCCATAAAAGGATCAGTAAAGGAAGACTGGCCCGATGCAAAAGAAACGGTAAAGCAATTTCTCGACCGCCGCAAAGAGCGGATGAAGTTGATCGCGGAGCTTATCTTAAAAGGTGTTTTGACTGTAGATTCAGCAAAGCCCTACCTCGACATTGAAAAGAAACTACTGGAGATGGAAATTTTGAGCATTTCGATTATTACAAAAGCGGTGGCCCAAAACGCAGCAACCAAAGCGATTAAGGTCTTGATGGATGCTATCAAGGTGGCTATTCCGTTGTGAACTTGGAGACGACAATCCGCCAATCCTTTATTGCAGTTTTTTCTCACTTCGAGTGGCTTTCTATACTACTCACTTGTTCCTTGCGATTCACTAAAACTGAAGAGGTTTGGCCTTGCTGATCGAGTACGTTTGCCTCATCCTTGCAGTGTATTTTCACTCTCGCGTTTGGTAAACTGTCGATTTGACAATTCTTTCTAGCTTATAGAGTAAACTTAGAATCAGGAAACGAAGATTCCCGGTATATTCGGAATTCATCCAATCTATAACACCCGTATGGAAATTAGTAAGAAAGCACACGACTTTGAGACATTCGACGCTCCGACAAAGATTCATTGGAACCAATACCTGATCGATGGAAAGCTTCACACCTGGTCGGGAGAAATGGAAGAAGTTTTCTCGCCGATGGGTGATGTCAATTCTGATGGCAGTGTAGCAAAGACGTCTTTGGGAGAGTCACCTTTATTGACTGCTGAGGTAGGACTGAGAGCATTGGCTGCAGCCAAAAAAGCATACAACAACGGTCGCGGCCATTGGCCCACCGCCGCAGCGAATGAAAGGGTAGAGGCTATGGAGCACTTTCTGGACTTGATGGTCGCCAAAAGGGAAGAGGTCAGCACGATGCTGATGTGGGAGATTGCCAAGAATAAATCAGCAGCCTTCAAAGAGTTTGACCGTACGGTGGACTACATACGAGATACCATTGAGGAATTTAAAGAGCTGCAGCGCCGCGGGTCGCGCATCGCCTCCAAGGACGGAATCGTTTCGCAGATTCGCCGTGGACCATTGGGGGTAGTGCTTTGCTTGGGCCCTTACAACTATCCCCTCAACGAAACTTTCTGCCTCCTCATCCCCGCATTGATGATGGGAAATACGGTAGTGTTTAAACCCGCCAAATATGGAGTACTCCTACTCACTCCATTGGTAGAAGCTTTTAAAGAGGCTTTTCCACCTGGAGTGGTAAACATTGTTTTCGGTCGTGGACGCACTCTGGCCGGGCCGATTATGCAAACGGGAGATGTGGATGTGCTGGCTTTGATCGGCGGATCGAGCAGTTCCAATGCCTTGGTTTCTCAACATCCCAAACCAAATCGCCTTCGTCAAGTGCTGGGATTGGAAGCGAAGAATCCGGCTATTGTCTTTCCCGATGCTGATCTTGACTTGTCCGTAAAGCAATGCGTGAACGGCGGTTTGAGCTACAACGGACAGCGCTGTACTGCGATTAAAATTATCTTCGTTCACAAAAGTGTGGCGCAGCAATTCGTCGACAAGTTAGGCGATGCGGTAGATCAGTTGAAACTCGATCATCCTGCCACCAATAGTGAGTTGACACCACTGCCCGAGCGCGACAAAGTGATCGCCATGGAAGCCTATGTAGATGATGCCGTAGCCAAAGGAGCGAAGGTGGTGAACCAATATGCGGGTCGTGTAAACGATACTGCTTTCTTTCCTGCGGTGCTATACCCCGTCTCAAACGATATGCGAATTTACCACGAGGAACAGTTCGGTCCCGTCGTTCCGGTCGTGGAATACGACGATCTGGAGGAAGTGATGGATTGCATTGCCGAGTCTGATTACGGTCAGCAGTGCAGCCTTTTCAGTGAAGGAGAAAAGACCGTTTCTTCAGCCGTAGACAATATGGTAAACCAAGTATGCCGTGTGAACATAAACGCATCATGTCAGCGCGGGCCTGACTACCTCCCTTTTACAGGAAGGAAAGACAGCGCCGTGGGGACACTTAGTGTAAACGATGCCCTCCGTTCGTTCTCCATTCGCACCGTCGTGGCGACTGATACGGGTCAGCGTGAATTGGTAGGAAAAGTCGTATCGGGTGGAAATAGCAATTTCATGACAACGGATTATTTGTTGTAGGGGTTTTTTATTTTTAGCTTTTCTTGTTGTGGGACGAAGAAAGTTTAAATCTAGCAAACGGCATAGTGGAATGCTCACCAATGCATCCATCTTACTCCTCTTTGGTTGGGCGTTTTGTTTGGCCATATATGCGTACATCTTCCAATACGCCTACAAAGAGAATGTGAGAGTCATTTCGATCATGGTTCTTCCACTCTTGTTGGGCTTGGTGTGGGAAAATTGGAGACTTTCCAGAAATTGGTATCATTTACAAATCAAGATCTTGGGAGCGCTTCTGTTTAGTCTCTTGGCATTTCTCAATTTCAAAGGCGAAGTGAATTATGACTTTGAGAGACACCTTGAGATTTGGCCTTACGGTTTTATAGGCATTTTCACCATCATATCAGCCCTATACCACGACGAGAGGGTGGTGATCAGGCTAGGAGAAGGCATCACCCTATTGCAATCCATTTGTTTGGTGTATTTCGCATTCGAGAAAGGATGGATGGAACCGTCCAATGCTCTTCAAGTTGTTTTATTGATTCTTGTCGGTTTATTCTGTCTCTTTTCTATTTTTCATTCTTTGAGTTATACGAAGCTTGCTGAGCTAAACAGGCTGATTCTAAGTATTTTTAGTTCTATTGCAATGTTAACTTTTGCCGTTGACCACTCTATTCAAGTATTGCAGAGTGATGTTACTGAAAATGAAGTGTCCATTTCCCTTGGTTTGGTAGCACTGGAGTATTTTTTACTAGGCATTGCATTGATGTACATTTTTCAGAATTTTCTAATGCTTCAGGTCTATTTTCCCGCAAAGAATAGATTTTACGACAGGTTGCATCGGGAGTCCATGAAGGAGATGAATGGACTCCATATAGCGAGGTTTGACAGCTCTCAGCTCAATCGATTGGATGCCATTCTCATCATTAGCCTTTCACTCGCGCTTTTCTATATCAATTATCACTTTGCATTCATTCATTATTATTCCCTCATTTGGATTCTGTTTGTGATGGCACCGCTCTTACCGGAAATACGGAAAGTGTTTATAAAACAGAAACAGGAAATGTTTGATGCCAAATAGACCAGTCTCACTCTACCTTAAAAATAGCATTGAATACAAAAACCCCCTTGTCGAAACAAGGGGGCCTTTGTATTTAACCAAATCAACACCTTGAAGTCACCCTTGGTGCCAATTGATACTCACTATTCCATCAACTTAATGCGAAATAATGAGTTTTTTCACCTCGATTTGATTACCCGAGATTAGGCGTACGAGGTAGATGCCATTTGTTAAAGCAGAACCATCAAATTCGATTCTTCCTTCTCGTTGATCTTGATTTCCTGAAAGTAAAACTTCAACCACACGTCCTTGCAAGTCCAATACTTCAAGTGACATACGCTCACTATTAATAGTGGAGTAGCTGATAAAAGCAACTGACTCCGTCGGATTTGGTGCAATGGTGAGATCCATTTCTGACTCGGGATATGCGGTCGATACAAAGTTTTGTATGGCCACTGCGCTTACGCAACCCGATGCTAAGTCACCATTGAAGAATACGTCAGGTCCCCCTGTCGCAGCGAGCAATTCGGTGCTGAGGTCAACCAGATCCAGAGCGTAAAGTCCGCCACCTTCTGAGCTGTTTCCATTTGCTAAGAGTAGCCGGCCATCTTCGAGCAAGCAAGCTCCGTTGATTTCCGTAAGCTCCAATGGAATTAGGCTGTTGTCAAGTAGGTTGGTCAAGGTGTTGTCCGTTCTATTGATCAACCAGAGGATTTGCTCATCAGGTGTTCCCGTAGCGATCAGGTCTCCGCCGCTAACATCCACTCCTGAGAAAGCCACGGTAGCTACTGCCACTCCTCCGACTATTTCCACACTATAGATGGTATTATTTGACGATTTCCCGATGAAGAGAGTTCCGCTCAGATCAAAAGTAGCTGCAGGGAAACCACTCAGAGATTGGCCTGACTCCGTTTCGATCGGAATGTTTTGCTGCGCATAAGATGCCGTAGCAGGATCGAAAATATCGATCGAACTTCCTCTTACTGCATAGATCAGTCCATCAGGGCTTACCGCAATGTGATTGTCATCGGTGCTGAACCCTTCGATTTGAGTTAGGTCAAGCGTATTGTCCTCATTTAAAGTTATAGCGAAGAGTTCATTGTCGGTTCCGTTTTGAGGGTAACCGGTATAGTAGGTCACGAAGTTATTGCATCCGGGGCCAGACTGAGACTCCTTGCATCCCGAAGCCATATCACCGTTTCCGGTGGTAAAGACTTCTCCGTCGAGCACTAAGATGTATGATCCGAGTTGGTTGCCGGCATCATCACCGAGGTAGAGTCTATTTCGGTCTCTCACGCTTACCAAACCATCTCCGTTTTCCGTAATGGCCATACCCGTTACCAACGCAGGTACATTTTGTACGAGAGAAGTTTCTCCTTCGGTGTTCAATTCATATACCTTACCGTTATTGGCGCGGGTGGCTAAGTATAGGTTTCCGTCTGCTCTAAAGGCCAAATCTCCTCCCTGCACGGGAGCATTTCTGAAGAAAGTAACCATTCCCGTTTCGCGATCTACGGTGTAGATGGCGCCATCGGCTTCACTACCGATGTAGAAGATTCCGTTCTGATCAAATCCCGTGGCTACGGCATTTGCCAAAGCTTCTGAGAGAACTACCTCTTCCGTCAATTCGCCACCGCTATCAGAAACATCAAGTGTTCTGAAGTTTCCGTTGGCTGAACGAACAATGTATACCAATTCGGCATTTCCATCATAAGCAATGTGGAAAGGGTAGGAGAGCGATAAGATTTCCTCCATAATGGCTGCATCATTCTCCTCATCAAGTATATATTCGTATAGTTTGGAATCTCCTCCTGAGGTCGGATTGTCTGCTAAAAAGTATCGGTAGCTTTCGCATTCTCCCGGCTCGGATGGAATGCATTCGCAGTTCTCGTTCCAAAAACCTGAGATTCCAGACACATTACAAGATGTTCCGGGTAGGGCAGGACCATTTACTACACCCTCACAGTCGGTCACACATTCAGGAATTGGTAAATTAATATCCGTAGAGGCAGCGCTGCATTGCTCATCGCCTTCTCCAACGGTTAATTCGATTGAAACCATCACCCCATAGGACTCAAGTGTGATCATTTGAGAAAACTCTCCTCCGTCAACAGGAACTTCAACGATGATTTCTTCATCGTCAATTGACTCGTTTGCATAGTCAATGAAGAGCGTACCTTCTGAGGCAGCATTGGGGTTTGTAAGATCAAACACCAAGTCTAGCATGGGCTGCTCATCCTCGCAACCATCCGTCAACTCCTCAAATGAGATATATGACAGTTCACAAGGGATAGCTTCAATCACACAGTCGCAGTTTTCTGACCAAATTCCGAACTCACCGTCTACTTCACATTCCGTTCCCGGCAATGCAGTTCCGTTAGGTGTGCCTTGACAGTCGAAAGTAGGTTCCGTCCATACTGCAGATACTTCCTGAATTAGATCTCCCTGGAAAGCGATAATAAGATCGGTTCCCTCGTTTTCTCCACTGTAGCAGAAAGTAGCCACTCCATCTGCATTGGTAAAGCTGAATCCACTGGCATCATTTACTCCGTCAGTTACAAAGTCGATTCGAACCCCTTCTATCGGGTTGCCGTCAGCATCGGTGAGTGTAGCTTCAAAACACAATTCTGAGAATGCAGGAGCTTCTGAGTTTTCGGGCGCCAGAGTCAGGCTATTTACTTCAGCTACTGCCGAGTAGATTTGTCCACCGGGGTAGGCGTATGAATCTGCAGGATTCGTTCCGTATACGAATATCCCAAAAGCCGTGTTCGACGTAAGGTTGTAGGTACCCAATTCAATGGCTATTTGAGCAGCGTTAAAGGTCGTTCCTGCGATTGGTGTAAACTCTTCTGCGTCAATTAGTACTCCGTTGATCAAGATTGATCCCAAGCCATTGTTGTCTACTACGATGTTCATGTGGTTTGTTTCAAAACCCGACGCAGGTGTTGATACGGTGTATTCTCCCACAAATTGCTCTCGTGGCGGTATTAAAACCATAGCCGGATCTCCGTCAAGTCCATCGGCAGTTGTACCTCGCATAAATTGAGCTAGAAGTGCGGGCTCTGAAGTTTCGATTGAAGAAGCATCGACCAATATGGTCTCATAAAATTCGCCTTCGTCTAAAGTTGATACTACTGAGCCATTTATGGTCACTTGGGTATTGTCGGTTGAAGCCAATACACGAAAGACATCACCGCCCTCGCGCTCAGCGAAAGGTACCGTTACGAAACTCTGTCCCCAAGAAGAAAGAGGAGGAAGCATTTCAACGAGGTGGTCGCATGCTACATCATTCAGCGTAACATTCGCACAAAAGTGACTGCCGAAAACGCCGACAGGTACACTGGATTCTACTAAAGTTCCCGTCAAATCGCTGCCGGCAACACTTCGCCCTTGGTATACCTCACCTTCATCGAGTGTGATTTCAAACGGAATGCCTGCAGTGTTAAAGCCTATTGTTGCTGTGGGTGTAATGGTTAGGACTGTATTGTCTTCTTTCGCTACTACTGCAAATTGTGATCCCGTAAACTGGGCCAAATTGGAGTAGGACATGACATAGTAATTGCTGCCCCAAGCATTGATAGGCAAGGCTAGGTATGCATCCGTAGAAAAAGAGCGTTGATTCAATCCGTACACAGAAATTGGATTGTCCGATTCTATTCGGATTCCTTTTGAATCAATCACATTCGATCCAATGATCAGCGCACCGTCAGGAATATTTACGGTAATCAGACCATCAGATTCAACATCAAAACTCTCTGAAAATCCAATGCCATCTATGGTGACGGTACCTGAAGCACCCGTTGGCGAAGAAATAAATATTTGAAGATCTATAATCCGTGGAGGAGATGCATTTAGGTCTTCCGGTATGGTTTCATTAAAAACCAACCAAAAGTCAGTCCCGAGACTGCTTTGCTGGGAGAATAGGTTTGGAGTTAGAAGGGCAAATAATGCCGCGACAATGAATGCCTTGAGGGCATGAGTTTTAAACGTTTTCATTTTATTATAAGGTTTAGTTAGAATTGCAATGTAATGGTGGAGGAATTGCTAAACAATAGCCATTTATGGTCAGTTTTGATCTATAGTGTTCAGCCTCTGCTATTTGATCTAGTCGGAAAACAGTTTTGAAGGAAGCGCGCATTTATATGTGCGCTACCTTCTTACCATTATATGCGCGACTTTGGTTATGTATATTGTTGGGGTTCCTCGGCTTTTTATTCCGAATAGTTCTTCAAGAATTTTTGGTTTTGATCTCATGGTTGTTATGGATTTCCGTAAAGGTCTGTATAGATCTTTGTAATTCTTTGGCCAATTTCATGGGATTCGTATCCCTGAATTTGGGGATACCGATGGCTCACTCTTCATTATGCCTCGTTAAAGGCACAAAAAAACCACCTTTTCAGCTTTTCCTGAAAGGTGGCTTTATTAGAATTACTCTAGTCTGCTGGCTGGCGAGAGGAGATCTGATAGATCTTTCTAAATGCTGAGCATCTTTTTACTTCTGCCTATAATTATCTCCGATCGCTATTTCTCGATGTCACATCATATGTTTTTAAAGAGAATATATCGATGAAGCGATTTAACTCTCGTCCAATACCATTGCTATTGGTTCTCTTTTTTCAATTTATGGTATGCCTTTGACTCCGCTAAATTCCATTCCAGCCAATGCTGTTTTTCCCAACGGTCGGTAAATCTATTTATGCGGTATTCCAGATGTTCAGCATAGTTATCAGCCGAAATGTACTTGCGCGAATAGGACGACCTTGATTCTCCCAATCGTTTGCGCTGGACAATCTCAACCTTGTTCAATTCCAACGAGTCTACTCTGAGATAAGGCAAAGCGGCATTGCTCAATTCCGACAGGTAATCGAGGTGGACAAAAGCCCTTTCTTTATTGGAAAAATTGTACTTGGCGATAATCGTGTCCCAATTGAAAAATGTAGAAATCACAAGCAGAATGAAAATACTCAGGCTATTGATACGCCAAAGATAAGTTCCGTTTTTGGTATGCTTCACCTTGGTGTAAACTGACCACAATCCAATAGTTGTTGCAGCTAAACAGAACAGCAATACTATTCGCATATATGCCAAGGCGAAGTAATAGATATAGTAAAAATCTCTGATGGCCACCGAAAGAACCAGAATAGCATTCAAGCCAAGCCACCAGAAAGTGAGTTTTTTCAACCGAAAGGACTTGGAGTAAAAGTTTTGGTTTCCTCTAAATAAATAAAGTGAAACGGCCATAGAAATGATAATGGTACACAGCAATACATGCATTCCTTCATGTACAAAACTCTTAAGATATTGTCCATTCCACTCAAAGCCAAACCAAACATCTTTGATCTCGAAAACGAGTAACAAGGCGAGCATGATATTTAGTCCAATCATGGTGAACTCGGCCAATTGCAACTCAAGTCTAAGACCGGTAATTCTAAACCCTCCGGATTTGGTTTTTACCCTTCTCAAAATCCCATCATCCATTTCTTGTTTCAGAAAATAGTCTGAAACATTTAAGAAGTAGAACGGAATGCTTACTAGCAAACCTGCCATAAAAGTAAAGAACATGATGAGGTTCAGATGCTCCCAAAAGGTGTTGTAAAGCCATTCAAAGCCATCAATGAAAAATACCAAAGCTGAACCAAAACTAGGATTTCCGGCTGCGTACATCAGGAAAAATACGGCGAGCACAAGCAGTGGAACAATAAACAGTAGTGCTTTTTTCATTACTGACTTCGTGCGAGTATTTGCCGGTAAAAAGTTGAATAGGGCTTTTGTCCAAGCAAAATAGGACCGAATCGAATTCCTCACCATGTTGGTAAAGATCAGATGTACTGATTGGAACTTGTGGTCCAAAAGACTGGAACCATAAATAGTGACGGTCAAAATGCTGATAAAAAAGGCTAGCAGAGAATGGTGTATCAAAGCAAAAACAACAGTAAGGATGGCAGCCAATAGAAAGAACTTTTGACGCTTTGTAAAACTTGGTTTGAACAAGTAAGTAATGCCTCCGATCGATAGGATTTGAAAAATGAAAAGATTTGTACCCCAATCTTTTCTGTAAAACAAAGCCACGAAAAATGTGGCTGATAAGAGACTGAGTAAGATTCTTTTTTGGTTAATGGTCAAGTTCATATACGATTGGTTTCTGATCAAAACGTGATAAATCAAATTTAGTGTGAGCTCAGCCATTTTTAACGAAACGTGTCCATATCGGACTAAAAAACCCCGACATCTTACCGACATCGGGGTTTTAATCATCCAGAGTATAAAGAACTCTGTTTTAATTTATAGCTTTTTACAAACGCGCATAGCTATGCAAATACTTGAGTTCGTTTCAAAAAGTTTCAAAAAAAAGGGTGAATTAACAGCTCTCTTTGGCCTTTCGGAAAAAGGGGAAGCGAAGCTATGCCATGCTGATCCTCGCATAGCTAAAATATAGAGCGTCTTCAAAAACGATAAAAAATTTGGCGTTAAAGAAGACGACCAAGTGGGGCAATGATGGCCTCACACGACGAAAGAAGACCATCACACGACGGATTATAGGGATCAAGTGGGGCAATGATGGTCTTCACACGACGAAAGAAGGTCTTCATTCGTTGCATTAGGGGCATCAAGTGGGGGAGTGGATGGTGTTATGTGGTAGATGGTCGATGGTCTGTGGTCGATGGTCTTTGCTTGATGCACTATCGACCATGAACTATCGACTTTGCCCCATTCATTCTGAGATTCGTTATACTTGTAGGTAGAATATGCAATGGAGCTGAGACCTTGCTGTACAGCTTAACTTTAGGTAAGGCCATAAGCTGAATAAGCGCTACTAAGCGGAGCGTTCTCACCGAAGGTACTAGCGTTTAAACTACTGTTAGCCACAATTAGAATGAGCGACAAAACATATTTATTTACTTGTGTCCTCTTCATCGCGCTATTCCTTTGCCTAATGTCCTTCGGACTTCAAGGGCAAGATGCTACTCCGGAATTTCTCACACACGTAATTCGAACTGACAGTTCATCAATTTATGAAATTGAAGGATTGAGAATAGAAGTCGAACCTGACTCTGAAGTTTCATTTATTACCGGGCCAGATTTTCGTGTCTTCAATTTCGTGTTGCTCGGGAATGATTCTGTCGGTTTATACAGTGGAAGACATCCGGATGTGCCTCACTTTAGTTCACTTGCTTTCAAAGACGGATGGCAAGACGTGAAACAGAAATATTTGGAGAAGGCAATATCAAATAAAGGGCACTACCTGAACAAGGAAGGCGACCCAACTCTGATCTTTGACTCTAAAGACTCAATCATTGGAACAGTCACTGACACATTGATTTGGGAATTGATAGTCATGCACGATAAAAATTTGTGGATTACAAGACCAGTAGAAAACAGGAGTGGCCAAGTCGACATTCTCATTGAACTCATGGCTGAGAATGAACAAGAGCTTTATCACCTTTTTGGTCGGTCGTATCGTAATGAGTACCCTGAAATTTTGATAGATTTAGCAAAAACAATGAAATAAATACTGTGGCTAACATCACCTATACGCAATGCTCTATGGGATGCGCACCTTACAGTGAGCGTTGTTGGAGCAAATAAAAGATAATCATGAATTTCGAACAGATTAAAGAACGAACAAGACCATTAGTCAATAAAGTGTCTCCTGTATCGGAGGGATCATTAGATCTGATAAGTGACTTGATTGTAGTTGAAGTTTATGAAAAAGGAGATGTGTTTATTGATAGAGGGAAAAAAAACAACAAAGAATACTTTGTTTACGAAGGCGTCTGCCGGAGCTTTTTGCTAAGCCCGGAAGGTGAGGAAGTAACCATATCTTATTTTCTTGAAGGCGGTGTGCTCTCTCCGAATAAAACGAGAACAGCCAACCAACTATCTCACCTCAACTTTCAAGCGCTTACAAAGCTGACCGTAGCCAGTTTAAACGCTGACAAGTTTGAGCAGCTCATGATAAATCACATCGACATACGCGAGTTTGGAAATATGGTTTTACAGTATGAACTCCTTGGAAAAGTTGAAAAAGAAATTGCTCTCGCCTCGTTGAACGCTAAAGAAAGACTCATTCTCTTTAGAGAAAAATATCACTTTCTGGAAAATCTAATCTCACATGTTGACATTGCCTCCTATCTGGGAATTACAAATATTTCCCTTAGCAGACTTCGTAAAGGACTCTTGGAGTAAAATATTATCCTTTATCAAATGTTAATGGATTCGAAATCCACATCATCAATCTTTGTGCTGAACTTAAGAACAAAGAAAGATGACAAGTTTATCAAGTACCCTCACACGTGGATTTAATGTAAATAAAATCAATCCACTTTGGTATCTCGCAATTGGAGTAGCTACCATGTCTCTAACTCACATGACCTTTAGTATTGAGATTATGGCTTGGGTTTCAAGTGTTCCATTTTTAATTTATCTAAGTCTCACACAAGGTTGGAGATCAAGGTTAACCTTTTTTCTGGCTTTGGTTTTGGCCTGGTCTCTTGTTGTAACCAAGATTATTAGCGATCCAATTCCATTGGTGCTGGTCTTTCTCTACTCGATCCCAATTGGTTTGTTTCACCTGCCGGGATACTTAATCTGGAGTAAGTTTAAAAATCAGAAATATGCGCTGTTTCTATTTCCTGTCATCATGATCATTATGGAATGGATTCAATACACCTTTACACCTCTTGCCAGTTGGGGAGTAGCAGCGTATACCATGCACGATAATGTATCACTTATTCAAACTGTATCCTTGTTTGGGTTGGCTGGACTAAGTTTTTTGATTTATTGGGTGAATATCTCAATTGCTACTATCATCATCAAAAGAAAAATCGCTGTTTCAACATTTCAGCTCCCGTTAATTGTGCTGTTTCTTTTCATTGTATTTGGCTCCATCCGATACGATATGAGCAAAGCTAATGGTAGTGACACTGTAACGGTTGCCGCAGTGGGAACAGACTCGGAGGCAAGTGGTTTGCCATTGCCAACTAAGGTAAGAACTGAGCAGACTAGAACGACATTATTTAAACGAACCAGAACTGCAGCGGAAGGTGGTGCTAAAATAATATCGTGGAACGAAGCTGCTATATTTATTATGCCTGATGATGAGGAGGAATGGATACACTCCATCAAGGAACTAGCTGCTGAACTCCATATCACTTTGGTGGCTTCTTATGTGTCACCCATTTCACAATCTCCCTTGAAGTATGAGAACAAATACCGGTTTATCGATTCGTCAGGAAACATTACGCATACATACCTCAAGCATCAACCCGTACCCGGAGAACCAGCTGTGCAGGGAAAGTCGCCTTTAAAAGTTGCTGATATAAAAGGAACAAAAGTTGGGGCCGCAATTTGCTATGATTATGATTTTCCATATCTGGCAAAAGGGTATGGTGAATTAGGAGCAGATATAGTAATGCTTCCGTCAAGTGATTGGAGAGGCATAGACCCTGTTCATACTGAAATGGCAGCCTTTAGAGCAGTTGAGCAAGGTCACTCGATTCTTCGTTCAACGCGTTTTGGGCTCTCTGCAGCAATTACACCATACGGTGAAATGGTTTCACAAATGAGCAGTTTTGACGATAATGATAAAATCATGTATGCACAACTACCTACCAAAAGTGTCACTACGTTATTCTCCCTTATTCAAGATAGCTTCGTCTACCTTTGTATTGGATTCTTGCTGTTATTTATGGTGGTTATGGTTCGATCAAATAAAAGTAACTCAACTGTTCAGCCATATTAGCTAATTGAATAAATATGTCGATTTATAAAAACTTGTAATTAATTGCAGGTTTTTATGTTTATCATATTTCCCAAACAGTTTTTAAGATGAATGCTTTAAATTACTTGCTAAAACAACGCATATCACATCATGCCCTCCCGCTGGTCGGTCACGTTTGTACTGCCACTGTTGTTGGGATACAATGATATTACTTCGCAATCATAAACTTCTCATTGACCACCTCATCTTGGGTAGTGAGTCGGTAGATGTAAATCCCTTGGCTTAAATCTGACCCATCGAACTGAAATCGATAGGGGATATTTGATTCTGCATTTCCACTAAAGATTTGCTCCACGAGTCTTCCGTTCATGTCGTAAACTTCAAGAGTAGTCCTAGACTCTGTTTCTAACTGAAACTCTACATTTGATAGGTCTCGAGTAGGATTTGGCGATGACGCCAATACAATCTCAGAAGGGATAAGAAAGGGTTGCCAAGAAGTGAATGGTCCCGCTACAATAGGATTTCTGGAGCAGCCGCAGCGAACTCTCCAACCATGTTGTACGCCTGGAATCACAAGATTTTTATCAATGGAAAACGCTGAAAAATCATCGTCCAACGTAACGAAGGATTGTGTGGGATTTGAACCCAAAACACGGATGACTTGAACTTGACAACCAATCTGACCTGGAACTGCATCCCAACCAAAATCAACTGTTGTGGCTCCGATATTCGTGGTCAAACTCGACTCATCGACAGCTGGAAAAGGAGCTTGACAAATTGGAGTGCCCTGACAAGAGCAATCTGCAAGAACGGTGTCATCTTCGGTATCCGAATCTCCGTCGTCGCAAGGATCACCAATGTTGAGACCGAGAGCCGGGCAGTCTACGGATGCACCTATCACAATTTCTCCTGACGGTAAATTGCCCGTCACACTAGCTCCTGAGGCAGAAAATAGAGTGGCCAAAACTCCCTCCGTTTCAAAGTCCAATGAGCTCGTTCCTTCTGACAGTGCTGTGAAAGCTATTTCAACGTGCGTAAACGGATCAGAGGGCGCGGCAAATCCAAAACCTGCGATAAAAAAGAAACCTTCCTCATTGTCTATTACCGTGCCAGGTAAAGGAATGCCAAGAGACGACTCGGTTGAGATGGTCAGAGCGTCTATTTGTATGATAGAAGGATCAAAACTCATGGCAACTTGGGCCACGGTAAGTCCGCTGGAATTCGGGTCAATCTCTACTTCAATCGTGAAGGAATCTCCTGATTCTGCGAGCACGGGATTTGGGTTGACTATAGCATTCGCATTTTGGCCTGTCGCATTCATTGAAGCCAAAGTCAATATGACGAAAACGAATAAGGTAGTGATCGAATTCAGCCTAAAAGGAGTAATTGAATTTTTCATGTTCGGACAATTTACGATTAGTTCAAGTGTCAATCAATACTCATTAATCGGGCAAGTTGAGGCTATTCTTTTACTGTACTACCGTAAGCGATTTTGATGATACTTTGCCTGAGGATGTACTAAGTCTGCATGAATAATTACCTGCCGCCAGATGGTTCACGTCAATTTCAAATTGATAAGGAGTCTTACTCTGAGCGCTTCCTTCAAAAATCGTTTCGACTAGTTTTCCTTCTAGTGTAAAGACTTGAAGACTGATCTGCTCTTCTTCAAATAGCTCGAAAGATATTTTTGAAACATCGCTTGATGGATTTGGCCAGATGGAAAGGTTAAAAGGATTTGTTTCAGGGGTGTCTCCTGTAGAAAGAGCATTTCCATTTATACTAACAGCCAATTTCCCCAATTCACCCGTCACACTCTCACCACCATATGCAATGATTGATCGAGGGAAAGCCTCCTCAATATGCTCAACTTCGGTAAGATCGGTCTGAGTTAAGGCTACGAAAGTTATTGTAGCGACAAGCATTGATTCAACGCTGGTTTCAGGAGTAGTTTTAAAAGCAGCCGCATCTATGCGTCCTGCCTCATTAGTGAACTCGGCGGGCGAGTGATAATTGAAGGCGTTGCTTTCAGCAATTTCAATATCCATGACCTGAAGGTATTCCGTATCAAAAGCAAGGTGTAGATCGAAGACGGTAAAAGGCACATTTCCCGTTTCGATCAAAACCTGTGTTTCAAAAGATTCACCTTCGTACACTTCGACTGAAGCAGGAAAGAAGGTAAAAGAAGCTTCCTGGGCGGAAGTAGCCAAAAAGGAGAGGAGGGCACCCGCAAGTGCCGCTCCTTTTATTATTGTTTTCAAAGATTTCATAATCGTTGTATTAATCGTTTTGATTAAAGTTGAGGGTTATCTCCGCCGTCGAGGAAGAAGAAGATCAATAGAGACAAGTCTAAAGCATCTACGAAGCCATCACAGTTAAGATCTGCATTGCCATCATATCCTGCATCTACTCCGTCTTCTGTATTGTAAGCGCCTAGAATAAGTGAAAGGTCATCCCCATTGATTACATCGTCCTCGTTAACACTAATGTCACCGGGCACTAAACTTGAAGCAGTGATATTGGTAGGAGATGCATTAATCGTATAATTTCCGGCAAACTTAGTGAGGTAGTTTTCAGGCTTGATGTAAACATCATAACTACCGGGAACCAATCCCATTGCAGCAAGACTAAATGTACCGTCACCTGCAATCTCCACATCAGTATAAGTTGCAACTAATATGGGGCTCGCATTAGGCGTGCCCGCTTCGTAAACGGAAACTGTCATATCGAGTGGTAGGCATGCTCCGTTCAGCGTTACTTCACCACTAAGAACTGCACTTTCAACCGTAATGTCGAATGTGCAAGTTTCTATATTTCCGGAGGCGTCCATGGCCATAAAGGTTATCGTGGTTGTTCCAATCGGAAATTCCCATCCGTCAAGAGACTCATTGTTTGGTCCTACTTGCGGACTTAACTCAGCTGCAGCATCGTGCGTGAGTGTTGCTCCCGGACAATTGTCAGAAAACGATGGATCGAACTCACCACCGGAAGCCAAATAAGTTCCGTTGACCTGGTTTACCGTTACGGCAACATTTCCAATGCAAGAAAGATCAGGTGCTTCCGTGTCTTCAACCGTAACAGTGAAACTACAGTCGGCGGTTAAGCCTGAGCCGTCGGTAGCGGTGTAAGAAACCGTTGTCGTACCGATTCCGAAGAAATCTCCTGAGGCTGCATCTCCAACTACTGAGGCTATTGAGCAATTGTCACTACCTGTTGGCACAATCCATGTCACATTTGCACCGCAGGCTCCGACATCATTGCTAACTGTAATGTTAGCAGGACAAGTGATAGTAGGTGCCATATTGTCTTCAACCGTCACTATTGCCGTGCAGATGCTGCTATTTCCGTTGTTATCCGTTACGGTCAAGGTCACCGTATTGGCTCCTAAGTTTGAACAGTCGAAAGTGGTAACATCCAATGAAAGCGATGCAATTCCGCAAATATCAGTTGAACCATTGTCAATTTGGGCAGCCGTAATACTAGCTGAGCCCATTGCATCCAATTCTACGTTTAGGTCCTGGCAAATTGCAATCGGCGCAATGTCATCAACAACATTTATAACCTTGGTGCAAGTACCTTCATTGCCACTGGCATCGGTTACCGTAAGTGTTACTGTCTGAGGACCGGTTTCAGCACAAGTGAAAGTGCTTGGTGAAACAGTTGTTGAAACAATACCACAATTGTCGGTTGATCCACCGTCCACTTCCCCTGCAGTTAATGTTCCATTTCCTGAAGCATCAAGTATCACGTTGATCGCATCGGTTGTGCAAACAGCCGTAGGAGCGAGGTTATCCGTTACAGTAACGGCTGCGGTACAAGACGATATGTTGCCATTATTGTCGGTTACCGTCAGTGTAACTTCGGTTGTTGATGCGCTTCCGACAGTATAGGATCCAATGGGAAATGGCACCGCTGCACTTGCATTGTCAGATTCGCCGTCTAAGGCGTTGATTCCACTAAATGACCAACTCGCCAACCCGAATGTTGAACCACTTGGTTCAGAATCGCTATTTCGGTAAGCCCAGCCATCTAAGTAATCCCAAGCTTCACCGGTTCCATCCGTATCAATATCTCCAAAGACATCGATGACAGATCCATTTTCAAATAATTCTATTGCGTCATCACCGTTTATTCCTGCCGAGCCATCTGTAAAGTCAGGAGCAAAGCCGAAGTAGTTGCTGAAACCGGTTGTCTCTGAAGCTATGTAAATATAGGAACCTGCAGTTGCTGAACCGCTTAGAGTGAATTCTTCACCATCCGTTCCACCTCCATTATTGGCAGAGCCGATTCCATATATACTTAAGTCAACGATATCCTGTGCCGCATAAAGCTCAATCGCTTTTGGAGTACCACCACTGAGGGGACCATCAATAACTCCCGTAATTATTAGGGCAAATGTTGGTGCACTTCCTTCCATAGAAAGATCTGTACAATCAAAATCTGTTTTATCAATTGAAATCGATGCAATTCCACATGCGTCATTGGAACCGTTGTCCACTTCTGCCGCAGTCAGTGTTCCTTGACCATTGGCATCAAGAATTACCTCTAGGTCGTCGGTGCATATTGCCTCAGGCGCTACGTTATCTTCTACCGTTACCGTAGATTGACAAGTAGATACAAGGCCGTTGACATCAGTTACGGTCAAAGTAACCGTAACAGGATTGCCCACGTCAGAGCAACTAAACGAAGAGATATCAATTGATCTGGTGTCAATTTCACAATTGTCAAAAGAACCATTGTCGATATCACTTGCCGTTATAGCAGCATTTCCACTAGCATCCAGTTGAACCGTGATATTGGTGCATTGGGCGGTAGGAGGGGTTACATCTTCAACAGTAACTACAGCGGTGCAGCTGCTCGTTACTCCGTTTACGTCGGTAATGGTTAACACCACGTCGTTCGGTCCGCTATCAGCACAAGTGAAGTCAGCAACATCAATGCTTCGATCTGCAATTCCGCAAGCCGCAAATGATCCATCGTCAACATCGTCAACGTCAATCGAAGCCATTCCGTTCTCATCGAGTTGAATGGTAAAGATGTTGCAAAGAGCTTGTGGTCCGCTGAGTTCAACAACACTTATCTCCGAAGTACAAGTGCTTGTGTTGCCGTTGTTATCAGTCACCGTAAGTGTAACAGTATTTGCAGCTGCCGCGGCAGGAGCATACGTTCCTAGTGGAAATGGGGTAGAAGCGGTGGCATTGCCGGACTCTCCATCCAAGACATTAATACCGCTGTATGTCCAGTTTCCTAATACGAAAGTAGTACCATCTGGTCCGGTTTCGCTGACACGATACGCCCAACCGTCCAGATACTCCCAAGCTTCACCGGTTCCATCGGTATTGATATCTCCAAAAACATCAATAACAGATCCATTTTCGAACAGCTCTACCGCATCGTCACCATTTATTTCAGCTGAAGATGTAGTGAAGTCCGGACTGAATCCAAAGAAGTTGTCAAACTGTAATGCCTCAGAGGCAATGTAAATGTAATCACCCGCGGAGGCAGAGCCTGATAAAAAGAATTCTTCTCCATCGGAACCACCGCCGTTGTTGGCAGATCCGATAGCATAAATTCCAAGATCGGATATATCTTGAACCACGTAAAGCTCAATCGCCTTAGGAAGCCCACCTGAAAGACCTGCATCAAGCACTCCCGTAATGATCAAGGCCGGTCCGCTTGGAGCGGCAATATCATTGCAGTTAAAACTCGTTTGATCAATGGAAAGACTGGCAATTCCACAAGCATCATTTGATCCCGCGTCAATATCGTTTGCTGTGATATTAGCGTTTCCGAAGGCATCCAATTGCACTTCCAAGCTACCTACGCAAAGCGCCTCAGGGGCAATATTGTCTTCCACGGTTACTTGCGCTGTGCAGGTGGCTTCGTTTCCAGTAGCATCACGTACCAAAAGAATTTGA